>CAYLJL010000064.1:0-8396 GCA_964384005.1 uncultured Lachnospiraceae bacterium
GCTACCTCCGACCTTAACGACCTTTACAGAAGGGTCATTAACAGAAACAATCGTCTTCAGAGGCTTCTTGATTTGCACGCTCCTGATATTATTGTAAGAAACGAAAAAAGAATGCTTCAGGAGGCTGTCGACGCTCTTATTGACAACGGAAGAAGGGGCAGACCCGTTACAGGTCCCGGAAACAGAAGCCTTAAATCCCTTTCTGACCTCCTTAAAGGAAAACAGGGCCGTTTCCGTCAGAACCTCCTTGGAAAACGTGTCGATTATTCCGGCCGTTCGGTTATTGTCGTGGGGCCCAATCTTAAAATTTATCAGTGCGGACTTCCCAAAGAAATGGCGATTGAGCTTTTTAAGCCGTTTGTTATGAAAAAACTTGTTGAGGACGGGCAGGCTCATAATATCAAGTCAGCCAAACGTATGGTGGAAAGACTTCAGACAGAGGTCTGGGACGTTTTAGAGGACGTTATTAAGGAACACCCTGTTATGCTTAACCGCGCGCCGACCCTTCACAGGCTTGGTATTCAGGCTTTTGAGCCTGTATTGGTCGAGGGACGCGCCTTAAAGCTTCACCCTCTTGTTTGTACGGCTTATAACGCCGATTTCGACGGCGACCAGATGGCCGTTCATGTGCCTTTGTCCGTTGAGGCTCAGGCGGAGTGCAGATTCTTGCTGCTCGCTCCCAATAACCTATTGAAACCCTCCGACGGAGAGCCTGTTACCGTTCCCTCGCAGGATATGGTTTTAGGAATTTATTATCTTACTTTGGAAAAAGACGGGGAACCCGGAGAAGGGAAGGTTTTTAAAGACGAAAATGAGGCTCTGCTCGCTTATGACAATCATGTTATCAGTCTTCACGCCAGAATTAAGGTGAGAAGAACTCTTGAGATTGACGGTACTTTGCAATCTCAGATTGTTGATACCACGGCGGGCAGAATTATTATAAATGAAATTATACCACAGGACATTGGTTTTGTTGACAGAAGTATTCCCGAAAACAAGTTTAAATATGAAATTGATTTCCTTACGGACAAAAAAGGTCTGGGAAAAATTATTAACAGATGTATTAACAAACACACCGCTACGGAAACGGCGGTTGTTCTTGACAATATAAAGAGTCTTGGCTTTAAATTCTCTACAAGGGGCGCCCTTACCGTTTCGGTTTCGGATATGGAAATTCCCAAAGAAAAGGCTGAATGTCTCGCTGAAGCCGACAAAGTTGTTGACAAGATTACGAAAATGTACAGAAGGGGGCTTATGACGGACGAGGAAAGGCATACAAAAGTTATTAAAGCGTGGGAGGTTGCCGACGATAAGATTACCAACGCCCTTCTGGCAGGGCTTGGTAAATACAATGATATTTATATGATGGCTCATTCCGGCGCCCGCGGTTCTAACAGACAGATTAAACAGCTCGCGGGAATGCGCGGTCTTATGGCTTCTCCTTCAGGCGAAACTATTGAACTTCCCATTAAGGCGAATTTCAGAGAGGGGCTTTCAGTTCAGGAATACTTCATCTCTGCTCACGGCGCAAGAAAAGGTCTGTCCGATACAGCGCTTCGTACCGCCGACTCAGGTTATCTTACACGTCGTCTTGTAGACGTTTCCCAGGAGATTATTATTCATGAGTGGGACTGCGCCGAAAACGAGGAAGAAGTACCGGGTATGTGGGTTTCAGCCTTTATGGACGGGCAGGAAGTTATTGAGCCTTTGTCAGACCGTATCAGAGGAAGGTATGCCGTGGAGGATATTTATCATCCTGAGACGGGAAAACTTATCGCAGCCGCCGATACTATGATTTCTCCTGACCAGGCGGAAGCTATTGACGCCGCCGGTATCAATAGTGTTCATATAAGGACTATCCTTTCATGCAGGGCAAGAAAAGGCGTTTGCTCAAAATGCTACGGCGCTAATATGGCGTCGGGCAGAGTAGTAAGAATTGGTGAATCCGTCGGTATTATCGCCGCTCAGTCTATTGGTGAACCAGGTACTCAGCTTACTATGCGTACATTCCATACAGGCGGTGTTTCCGGCAACGACCTTACTCAAGGTCTTCCTCGTGTCGAGGAACTTTTTGAGGCCAGAAAACCTAAAGGGCTTGCTATTATTTCCGAAAAAGGCGGAAAAGTTGCCGTTACGGACAACAAAAAGAAAAGAGAGGTTACCGTTGTCAGTGAAAACGGTGAGGTCAAAGAGTATCTTATCCCCTATGGCTCTCGTATTAAAGTGCTTAACGGCGATATTATTGAGGCCGGCGATGAACTTACCGAGGGAAGCGTTAATCCTCACGATATCCTGAGAATTAAAGGTATCAGGGGAGTTCAGGACTATATGATTCAAGAGGTTCAGCGTGTGTACAGACTTCAGGGTGTTGATATTAACGATAAGCACATTGAGGTTATTGTAAGGCAGATGCTCAAGCGCATTAAGGTTGAGGAAAACGGGGATACGAATTTTTTACCCGGAAGCCTTATTGACTGGCTGGAATTTGACGCCGTAAACAAAGATATGATTAAAGAGGGCCTCGAACCCGCTAACGGCTCAAGGGTGTTATTGGGTATCACAAAAGCCGCCCTTGCTACGGAATCATTCCTTTCCGCCGCTTCTTTCCAGGAAACTACGAGAGTTCTTACAGAGGCGGCTATTAAGGGCAAGGTTGACCCTCTTATCGGTCTTAAAGAAAATGTTATTATCGGTAAGCTTATTCCTGCCGGTACCGGTATGAATACTTACAGAAAAATTGACCTTAAACTTGTTGACAAGGAAAACGCCGAGGAAGAAGAAAAAATTTAGTTTTTTCTACGTTTTCGGATAAGAAAAACTGATTTAAGGAAATACCGCACAATTCAAAAATAAAAATAATTTTTCAGAAAAATTGAAGTGTCAGCGTTATTTTTTCTGAAAAATGACACTAAACGTAAATTTTAAATTTGAAAATTATTTTTATTATCTTTTATGCGGTATTTCTTTAAAAATATTTGTATATTGTAAAAAATCTGCCATAAATAAAATTTTGGCAGGTTTTTTAGTATTAATTCAATGTTATACCGTTTTTTGAGGCAAGATTTTTTAATTTTTCGGTATATACTTTATATTGACTTTGTATTTCCGCAAGTTTATCGGTATCTGTTAAGCTTCCGTAATTTTTTACAGTCCGCTCAAAAGCGTTAATCTGATTTAAAAGAGTGACGAACTCCTGCGCGGAACTTTTATCCAGAGCCGAACGATTAGCCGTTATCTGATTTATTATTGCTTTTAACTCGCTTTCGGTATACGCGGTTTTTCCCGTAGAGCGGATTACATCGGTCGGAGTGGTTTCATTTGTATTTATTTCTATTATGTACGTCTTGGGGTTCCAGTCGACTTTCGCGTCAAATGCCTGTGAAATGGCTCTTAACGGAATAAATGTGTAATTATTTATTATTTTCGGCGCTACGTCAAGAGATACGTTTTTTGAGTTTACCGACATTTCTTTTGAGCCGATTTTCATAATGACCGTCGTAGTTTTTTTTCGGCCTGTTATTGTCTGAGTTTTTTCGTTCCATTCAACAGACGCTCCCAATTCCTCTAATATAGCACGGAACGGTACAAGGGTTGTACCATTTTCAATTATGGGCTTTTGCTCAAAGTTTAAAAATTTATTGTCTAATTTGATTTTTATTTCAGGCGCCGCGTTTATGGAAAGAGGGGAGAACAATGTAAATAAAATTAACACTATAAGAAATGGCAGAGATATTTTTTTTATCATGGACATTTGTTGAACCTCCTTAAATTTTCAATATTTTTTTGCTCATATAGTTTTTTTTGGAAAATTTTTTTAAAACTTTTCCTATTGTTTTTTTAATCAGTGATATTTTTTGTGTCAAATATAAGGCTGATATCATTTTTTTCGGCAAAGTTTTCGATTTCTCTGATATAAGAGTTATATTGGTTTGTTATTTTGTTAATTTTTTCCTGAGAGTTAAATTCATCTGAATCTGAATTTATATTTTTTATATATTCTTCTATTTCTTTAATAAGGGATATATATTCTTCTTTCGTGTCCGGTGAGAGCTTGTCCGACTGCGATTTTACTGAGTCAATGACGGATACAAGCTCAGCGGCGGCTTTTTCGTTATCTTCCGTATCCTGACAGCCGATTAACAGGGTAAATGAAAACAGGAAAATAAATAAAGCGGATAGGATTTTTTTCATTTTTAAATGGCTCCTTCTATTAATGTATAAGCTGATAATAAGTATTTTATTCCACTTTTTCAAGCTGATTGACCTAAAAGACAAAGAAAACAAAAAGGCGACAATATAAGCCAATTATTTATACATACAGCCGTATAAGGAATTGCCGCCTTGCGGCAATACGACCGACGCAAAGTAAACAAAAGAATTATGTTTACTTCTCAATAAGCGTTATATTATCACCTTTTATGTATTCTTAACAGATTATATTAAGAGAATTATTCAACATCAATTCCATAACTATCGGCAAGTTCTTTAAATTGAGTTTCAATATCCTCAATCGCGCTGAGCTGTGCGTCATAATCATCTGCATCTATAGCAGCCACGTCTTCTGTAAGCTTAGTCTGCAAATCTTGTAATTCCTGTTGGAACTCTGCCTGAGCGTCAGCATCTAATTCAGCAACTTTAGTACCGATAGACACGCAAGTACTCAAGAAGTTCTCAGTAGCCTCTTGTACATCATCAGCTGTAGCTCCGCCACAACCTGTAAATAAAGAAAATGACAAAATAGATACACCTAAAATTGATAAAAACTTTTTCATTATAACAATCTCCTTCATAAATTAAAATGTTAATAAATTGTAAACTTTATTATAAAAAGATTATACCACATAAATTTTGTTTTGTAAACAAAAATTTTAATTTAATTGGAATAATTTTTGACTTTATATTTACACAGGGCTAATGTGCAGCTTCCACCTGATAAAAAGGAAGACTATTGAGAAAGAAGCATAGCCATAAGAGTAGCAAAGCCTTCTCTGAAAGGAATATCTTTAATTGTAATGCCACATTCGGAAGCGAGGATTGAATATTCCTCATTTAAAGCCGCCATTTCTTCAGAAGCTGACGAAAAATCCATATTATCCATATTGTATGGGTCATCCATAAGAACAGCGATAACGTTGCCTAATTCCATTTCACGAGGTGAAAGTTCTGTCTGAATTTTATTAATCGCATCGGCTGTTAATTTATCTGCGTTATTATTAAATGCTATTGAGATTGATATATACCGTGTCATAATATTTTTGAAATCTTCCGGAAGATTGGCTTCAAGAGCGTTTATAGCGTCAGAGAGAACGTCACTGTCTGAAGAATTATTATCAGTATTTTCAATATCAGCAGTATCAGAAAGGCCGTTAAATGTTTCGGAGGAAGAATTGTCAGAGTCAACATCAATACCATATTTAGCGGCGAGTGTCTTGAATTGAGCTTCAATATCAATTATTGCGCTGAGCTGCGCGTCATAATCGGCTGTATCTATAGATGCCACCTCTTCTGTCAGCTTAGTCTGCAAATCCTGTAATTCCTGCTGGAACTCTGCCTGAGCGTCAGCATCTAATTCAGCAGCTTTAGTACCGATAGACACGCAGGTACTCAAGAAATTCTCAGTAGCCTTCTGTACGTCGTCAGCTGTGGCGCCGACCAAAAAGATACCACCGGAGTTCAAAGAGTTATTTTTAACGCCGTCATCTTCAGAATTTGAATCAGAAACCGTTTCAGACTTTGTTTCAGAGTTTGAAGCGAGTTTTGACCTGCGGGATTCTATTTTTGAGCCGGAGACGGATTCAGAGTCGGAATCGCCGCATCCCGCGAGCAAAAGAATGGTTAAAAGGGAAATTCCCAGAACTGACAAAAATTTTTTCATTATTATAATCTCCTCTTGTAAAATAAATTGTATAAAATAAGCATAAAAAAATTATACCACATAAAATTCAATCTGTAAATGAAAATTTTATGTGGTATAATTTTACTTATTCTAAAAAATCAGGATAAAAAAGTATTATTACATTATTATGTAATAAAAACTTATTACATTAAGAAAATTACTCAACTGTAATACCGTACTGAGCAGCGATTTCTACCATTTTAGTCTGAGCTTCCTGAATCTTGGCAATAGCGTCTTCTGTACTGATATCAGGATTATTATCGGAAACTTCTGCGAGGTCATCTGAAAGCGCCTGTAATTCCTCACCGATTTTAGCCTGTGAATCAGCGTCTAATTGCTCAACTTTAGTACCTATTATTGCGGCAGTAGTTACAAATTCATTCAAAGCGTTCATTACTTCCGGGTCCACGTCAGTGTCTGAAGCTGAAGCATCATCGGCAGCCGTCACATCTTCATTAGCGTCAGCCTCTGTAGTATCTTCAGCAGCATCTGTAGCAGCTTCTGTAGTATCTTCAGTGGAAGCCTCTGTAGTAGTTTCAGCGGCAGCGTCACCTTCAGAATCACCACAACCTACAAACAAAGAAAGTGATAAAACAGATACACCTAAAATTGACAAAAATTTTTTCATTATTATAATCTCCTTAAATAAAAATAAAATATATAATTAAATTACGAAATAAATTATAGCATATAAAATTTATTTTGTAAATACGTTGTTATTATTTTTTTACAGGACGTACTTATAAAAGAATTTTATAAGATTATTACTAAAAAGCGGTGCTTTTTAGCATATTTATCGGCATAAATTACTTTCTGGCAAAAAGATTTATACAGTTAATAAAAAAAATATAATGAAAATGTCAAATTTTTGTTTTCTGACATTCTCATTATTGTATAATATTTTTTATATGGCAACTATAAAAAAGCTGTTTCCGTTGAATTTTTTATTGCTCAAAGGGGATTTTTACTTCTATTATTCCTGAAGCGTAGGGTGCGATTTCATACTGATTGAAGAAAAATGAAAGTCCGTTTTTATCAATATAAAAATTTTCCGTAGATAAATAGTCCAGAAGATTTTCAGAATCATCATAAAATTTATCAGGATTTTCTTTTATTTTCTCAAGAAAAAGAGTTTTTGCTTCTTTCAGTATTTCCTCGGCGTCTTTTCCGAAAAGCGCTTCCGATACGTCGGACAAGGCGACCGCTCCGGTTTCTGTTCCGTAGGTTTTCGCCGATTTAAAAGTTGCGGGGTGAGCGCCGCCGGTGTAGGTTGTTTCGGTGCTGATTATTGAAATAAAACCGTCGAATTCGTCCGCGTCATAAGTAAGAGTGAACTCATATGGGTGAAAAACGTATTTGGTATTTTGTGAAAGCAAGGTTTTCGCTTCTTTTTTTAAGTCTTCAACGGATGTGTTCATTTTCTGAATACTCATATTTAAAAATTTTTCAGCAGAGGAAATTTTATTTAACTCAAAAAGGGCATAGGCTTTTTCGCTTAACTTTTCTTTTAATAAATCAGAATTTGAATAAATTTCCGCCGTTATAAGAGTGGTTTCGTTTTCATCGGTTATGTCAAAACGTGATTTGATATCAGAGGTTTCATCTGTCGCAGGGTCTTCTGTGCCAATAGGCTCAACAGTGTAAATCATTATTGTTTCCGTTTCGGAATCATAGTATACATTGGCGTTAAGGGCGTCGCTTATGGCTCTTAACGGGACGAGAGCCGTGTTATCTGTGATTCTTACGGGAATATAAAGAGGATATTTCTCTCCGTTTATATCTATCTCGGAAGAACCGATTGTAAGGCGGATAGTTTTATCTTCTTTTGTACAGGTTATTGTTTTTGTATCTGAATCCCAGAAAACTGAGGCGCCGGTTTCTTCTAAAATATTTCTGAACGGAACAAGAACAGTTCCGTCTTCTATTGTTAAGGGCTGGTTAAGGTTTATTTCCTTATTGTTCAGGAGTACGGTGATTTTTTTTAGTTCTGTCAGGGCAAATGACGGAACTGTAGAAAAATACGCCAAAAATGTGCTTAATAATATTGCCGTAACAGTTCTTAGTCTTTTTTTCATTTTTAACACTCCTTTTATTTTATTGTTATTTTTCTTTTTTCAGCGAAAGCTTTAAGTTTTTCGATGTATTTTTCAATTTTCTCCACCGCTGTGTCAATTTTTTCCTGCGTATTGAGTCTTTGGCTGTTTAATGAAAGTCCTTTTGTATACTCATATATTTCCGTCATAAGTTCTGTATATTCAGAAGATTGATATGTATCTGACAAGGCTTCTTCTATTTTCATATAGATGTTTGAAAGTTCACGCTCAACCGCCGTATATCTGCTTTTATCAAGAACGGGGTTTTTTTCGGCGCTGTCGGATGTTCTCTCTGAATCTTCTATATAAATTTTCATTTGAGCGATAAAGCTATTAAGTTCTTCCTGAGATGTGAAATTATTAAACATACTGTTTTTGAATTTTACTCTTAGCTCATCTGTGAAAAG
>CAYLJL010000065.1:0-8391 GCA_964384005.1 uncultured Lachnospiraceae bacterium
ATAAGTCAAGGGATTTCAGAAAAAAAATTTTACGGCGTCTATTAAAATTAATATTGTTCCGGAAACTATATTTGATATTTTGTCAATATTTTTTATTTTATTTATTTTTCTTCCGAAAAATATACCGAAGCTTAGCAATAAAATCTGAAATATACATACCAACAGGGAGAAGGTAACTTCGTTGAAATTAAATATTGACGAGGTCATTCCTACACCTATTGAGTAATAGGAAAGCGCTATACCAAGATAGACCGACTCAAACGGCTCGATTACCGACGATTTATTGAAATCGCAGAATTCGGGCGATTGTATTATTTTTATTGATATGCCAAGAGGTTTTATTATAAAGTGTAAAGTTTTTTCTTCTTTTTTCTTTCTTTTTTCATTTTTGTTTTTTCTCCCTTGTAAAATTATCCATAAGCCCATTAAAAATAATATTAAAGAGCCGGTTATCCGCCCTGTGTTCTCTGATATAAGGCTGTATAAAATATTACCTAAAAGCATTGAGCCTAAAATTATTAAAAATGATATTGTACATATTATGAGTTTAGCGAAGGAGGAAATCTTTATCCCTCTTATACCATAGGAAACGCCTATTCCTATGGCGTCGATACTTAACGAAAACGCTATAGTAACCATATAAATAAGGGAATATATCATATTATCACCGAGGGAAGCGTAGATATTTTAATATATGCGGTGATTTTTGGTATTGTTAATAAGAGTTATGGAAATACCGACAAATTCAAAGATAAAAAATAATTTTTCAAAAAAATTGAAGTGTCAGTTTTATTTTTCTCTGAAAATGACACTAAACGTAACTTTTAAGTCTGAAAAATTATTTTTATTTTCTTTTGTGAGGTTGTTTTGCTATAAACAGGTCTAATATTTTAATGTGAGATTAGTATTAATTATATACTCGGAATAATTAAATTATATGGGAATATATTTTAATGAAGCGAAGTTTTTATATATGCCTTATAGCAATTCGCGGAATTTTCAGCGCAAAACAATAAAAAATCCTTAATATATCAAGTTTTTTAGCTGTTATGCTAATTTTTTTATTGTTTTGCTATAATTAAGGAAACACCGGCAAATCAGGAAAACGAAGATAATTTTAAATTTTAAAAATTATTTTTATTATCTTTTGCGCGGTTTTTTCTTGAACAAATACACAGAAAGGGGTATTTTATGGACAACTATAAGAAAAGCACAGAGGAAACCGAAAAAGAATTGTTTACCGACAAAAACAATGGTCTTTCGGAAAAAGAGGCGGAAAACAGGCTTTTAAAGTCGGGGCCGAACGTATTGTCCGAAAAAAAGAGGACAAGCCTTATTGTGAGATTTTTTGAACAGTTTAAGGATTTTATGGTAATCGCCCTGATTATCGCCGCTGTTGTTTCTTTTGCCGTTTCCGTGGCAAACGGTGAAAACGATTTCTTTGACCCGATTATAATTTTATTTATTGTAATTTTAAACGCCGTTTTGGGAATTGTACAGGAAAGCAGGGCGGAAAAGGCTCTCGCCGCCCTTAAATCTATGTCGGCGCCAAACGCTAAAGTCATAAGAAACGGAAATCTTAAAATTATTCCCGCCAAAAATGTTGTTCAGGGAGATTTAATCGTAGTTGAAACGGGAGATTTTATTCCCGCCGACGCGCGGCTTGTGTCTTCCGTGAGTCTTAAAGTTGAGGAATCGGCTTTAACAGGCGAAAGTGTTCCGTCGGACAAAAACGAAAAAGAGATTTTTAAAACAGACGTCCCCATAGGCGACAGAAAAAATATGCTTTTCTCCGGTACATCTGTCAGCAGAGGCCATGGAAAAGCCATTGTATGCGGTACGGGAATGAACTCGGAACTTGGTAAAATCGCCGCGATGATTATTAACGATGAGGAACGAGCGACGCCCCTTCAGAAAAAACTCGCTGAAACAGGAAAAATTTTAGGCCTCGGCGCTTTGGGAATATGCTTTATTATATTTTTTATAGGCATTTTCAGAGGAATTCCCCCTTTTGAGATGTTTATGACTTCTATAAGCCTTGCCGTCGCCGCTATCCCTGAGGGACTTCCGGCTATTGTCACCATTATGCTCGCTATCGGGGTTCAGTTTATGGCGAGAAAAAACGCTATCGTCAAAAAGCTTCCCGCTGTTGAGACTATCGGAAACGCCAGCGTTATATGTTCGGACAAAACGGGAACTCTTACAAGAAACAAAATGAAAGTAGTTGAAATATATCCGCCTGAACTTAAAGATAAAATATTGACCTATTCCGCTTTATGCAGCGATTCTTACTTGAACTCAAATGGGGAGATAACAGGCGAGCCTACGGAAAACGCTCTTGTCGCCTCCGCTCTGGGATATGGCATAGATAAAAACGAGGTTATTAAACAAATGCCTAAGGTGGGAGAAATTCCTTTCGATTCGGCAAGAAAACTTATGACGACTATTCATAATATGGGTGAAAGCAGATATGTGGTTATTACAAAAGGCGCGCCCGATATTCTGATAGGAAAATGTACAAGACTTCTGAACGGAAAAAATATTGTTCCTATGACGGAAGTTCAAAAAGGACGGCTGTTACATAAAAACAGACAAATGGCAAACGACGCTTTAAGGGTTTTGGGAGTAGCGTATAAGGAGATTGGATATATACAGAAAAATCCCGAGGTCGGACAAACTGAAAACAATTTGATTTTTATTGGTTTTACAGGTATGATTGACCCGCCGAGATTAGAGGTTTCCGAAGCCGTTGAAAGCTGTAAAAGGGCCGGAATAAAGCCTGTTATGATAACCGGCGACCATTTGCTTACGGCTATGGCGGTGGGCAGAAAAATAGGTATAGCCGGAGAAAACGACAAGGCGATTTCCGGCGGGGATATTTCCCTGCTTTCCGATGAGGAATTGTCCGGAAAAATAGAGGAGTATTCAGTATTCGCGAGAGTATCACCGGAGGACAAGGTTAAAATCGTCAAGGCTTTTAAAAGCAGAGGGCATACCGTGGCTATGACAGGGGACGGGGTAAACGACGCTCCCGCGCTTAAAACCGCTGACGTCGGGTGCGCCATGGGTATAAATGGCACAGACGTAGCGAAAGGCGCGGCGGATATCGTCCTCGCGGATGATAATTTCGCTACTATTGTACACGCCGTAAGGCAGGGAAGGATTATTTATTCGAATATAAAAAAGGCCGTGCATTTTCTTCTGTCAAGCAATATAGGAGAAATTATGACTATTCTTACCGCTATGCTTATCGGATTTCCGACTCCTCTTTTGGCGATACATCTTTTATGGGTCAACCTTGTTACGGATTCTCTGCCCGCTGTCGCTCTCGGTCTTGACCCGGCTAACAGCGACATTATGAACGGTATGAAAAGTTTACGGACAAAAGGACTTTTTTCTAAAAGTGTATGGTCGAGAATATGCGTTGAGGGAATGATGATAGGCGCTCTCGCTCTCCTGGCTTTCGCTGTCGGCAACGTTATGTATGAGAACGGACTTATGGTAGGCAGAACGATGGCTTTTTGCGTATTAAGTCTTTCTCAGCTCGTTCACGCCTTTAATATGAGAAGCGAACACTCTGTTTTTAAAGAAGGAATTTTCGCTAATAAGTATCTGATTTTATCTTTTTTGGCGGGGATTTTATTACAGGCGGGTGTAGTTATGACAAAGCCGCTTGCGGCCGTTTTTAAAGTGGCTTCCCTTGATTCTGAACAATGGCTTATTGTAGCGGGGTTATCCCTTATGCCTATTATTATTGTTGAGTTTGACAAGCTTTTCTTTGCTAAGGGAGAGAAAATTATGGAGAGAAGAAAAGAAAGGGTAAAAAATTAAGAGGAATATTTATCAGACTTCTTTCGAAAACCTTCGGAATTATCGTAATAATGCAGTTTCGAAAGAAGTCTGTTGATTGACGGCTATATGAGAAATTTACCGGACGTGTCCCTGATTATCAGCTTTCTGCCCGCGTGTATAAATATATCTCGCCAGATACAGGGCGGGAGTGTCCGCAAGGCTTGTCACGATGAAAATGATATAACTGGACATACATATATCTATCAGAGTCGGAATGTCATATACAAATAAAAACGAGCCTAATGTGAATAATATGTTGTTTATAAGCTGTGATAAAAGGGTAGAGCCGTTGTTCCGAAGCCAAAGGTATTTTTTGGGGTCGCCGAATTTTTTTGTGGTGAAGCTCCACCATTTATGATATGCCCATACGTCAAATCTCTGGGATATAAAGTATACTATAAGGCTTGTAAGCATTATTCTCGGCGTGTTTGAGAAGATTACCGCTATTGACGGGAAAACAGTGTCATTCTCACAGGGTGTATATAAAAACCACGACTGACTTAAAAGAATAAAGCACACCGACGCCAGCATACTCATATTCACGGCTTTCTGCGAGGCTTTCTTTCCTTTTACCTCGCTTAATATGTCCGTTATTAAAAATGTGGCTCCAAAAAGAACATTTCCCAATGTCTGTTCCATGCCATAGGCATTTATCAGAATTAAAACCTCTATATTAGCGGTTATTGTGGCGACTATGGAAAAACAAAAAAGTCCGTTTTCACCGAAAAAAGCAAACCATACAAGAACCGCCGAGTATATACCGACAAGACTTATTATAAGAATTAACTCGTTGCTCATTTTCCTCACTTCCTGAATTTATCCGATACCGAAGTCGGTGTTTTCTATCAATATATCTATGTTTTCGTAATCTTTGTATTTTTTGTACAGGTTTTCCATAAATGTTGTTATAACAGCTTTGTCGGGTTTTAACGACGTTTTGTTTTCTGTCATAATGTTTACGCAGACACGCTCAAAATATTTCAAGCCTGTTTGGATATCTTTTTCCATTGTTTGCAGCGTTTGTCCCTTTATTCCGAAAAGCAGGCACACCTCGT
The DNA here is from genome assembly GCA_964384005.1 of uncultured Lachnospiraceae bacterium. GTDB lineage: Bacteria > Bacillota > Clostridia > Lachnospirales > CAG-274 > MGBC114079. The sequence continues at coordinate 4,908 of CAYLJL010000065.1, forward strand.
TAAAATATTCAGCCATTACTGACGGACTTATGTCAGGTATTCCTTTTACCAAATATTTTTCACGAAAATTATAGTCAAAAGTTTCTATTCCGCTTTTTATTTTTACGGTTATTCTGTACTTGCCGAAATATTTTTTTAAGCCGTCTATATCTTCTCTATGTATCCAGTGACATTCGAAGTGGAGAGTATGTATATCTTTTTTGACGCATATATCTCTTATAAGCAATATGGTGTTTTTGTCCAGGTCTGTAAAGCTTCCCGAGTTTATTACCTCTAAGGTTTTATATATGCCTGTAACATTTTTCAGTACGGTTTTATTGAGATTGTAATTTTCCTCCAAGTCAGGACTGAAATCAAGGTGGTAGTCACAAAAACGGCATTTTCTCCACTTACATCCGTTCCCTCTCAATAAAACTATTTCTCTCTTGTTTTTATCGGTTATTACCGAATAGCGCTTTAAATCCATTTTATAATCCTCTGTGCTGTGTTTCCTTGAATTTTCACTTATAAAGTATAGCATATATTTTTAGTATGTCAATATTTTGATAAAGGAAATACCGCGCAATTCAAAAAACAAAAGGAAACACTGCGCAAAGGATAATAAAAATAACGCTGACACTCTTATTTTTAAGTTGATTGACTATACATAAAAAAATTAATAAAATTTTGCAAATTTGTATTTATTTTTTGTTTAAACTGTTGTATAATGATATTATAAAATTTATGTTTGAAAAATACTTTATCATTGGGAGGGATTTATTATGGAAATCAAAAATTGTAAAAGATGCGGAAGGCTTCATTCCGGTACGGGGAAAGTTTGCCGCGAATGTCTTAAAAAAGAAGAAGAAAATTTTGATATTGTGAAAAAATATCTTAAAGAAAATCCCGACAGTTCCCTTATTAAGGTTTCCGACGAAACCGGCGTGACCGTTCCGGAAATTGAAAGGTTTTTAAAAGAAGGCCGCCTTGAAGTTACTTCAGGCATGGGAGATTTCCTTAAATGCTCAAAGTGCGGAACCCCTATAAAAACAGGCAGATATTGCCCTGAGTGTGAAAAAAAGGTCGTGGACAATGTAAAAACAGTCTATAAAAGCGTTGCCGCCGCGAGTCCCGCTTCGGACAGTAAAAAAGGCGGCCCGAGAATGCACACTAAATTTGGCGACAGGAAATAATTTTCTTCGGTTTAAACCTGTCCGGTAATTTTAAAATCGATATACAGTCAGAACTGTACTGTCGAAAAAGTCAAATTTGAATTTTCAGCTTTTTTTACAGTCGTTTACTATAGCAAGTCACAAAATTTTCAGCGCGGAACAATAAAAGAATTCTTTGGTATATCAGCTTTACCCGGGTTTGCCCGCTCATTTTTTTATTGTTTCGCTGTTATGTTAATATCCGCTTTTTTAATGAGATTGCGGTAATTCGCGAAATCTTTAGCAAAGGTGATTAATTTTATGAACAGAATGATTATTGTCTGCCTTATTTCTATTTGTTTTTTCCTTCTTACAGGCTGTGAGAATGACGAGAGTGAGTTTATTATTGAGCAGAGCGATAAAGAGATTTATACAGGAAAGATAAATGAGATTCTGGCAAAAGAACACTGGAATTATGACGATAACAGTATTTTATACGAATATGGAAAAGTTCCTGATGAAAAGGCAAATGGCTTTGACGACGTTAAAAGAGTTTCCGATAAGGAGGGTTTTGACATTGAATCCTGTAAGGGAAAAGACGCGGTTTCCGCGGCAGTCAGACTTTTTTATTTTAACAACGACGAGGCGGGCAGGGCTAATTTTTATTTTATTGATGATGAAATTGTATGCGGGTATTATTCCGTTGAAAATAAAATTTACTCGATTTCCGAAACAAATGTTTTCTCTGACGATGTTTTCGTGGGACGAGTGGAAAATACTTATGCGAGCCGTTCTTTTCACGAAATAACCATAGAGGAAAAATTTGACGGATTTGAGGATGGATTCTGGAAAAAGGGTAATTCCGTTATCGGGACGATTTCCGATGAGAAAGTCAAATTTTTTAAATTTAAAAATAACGAGTTTTATCTTGACAAGGAAATGGATTTCTCAAAAGATGAACTGTTTCCGATGGATATATCTTTTGACGATGACGGAAGTATTGCCGTACTTCTTGGCAGAAAAAAGGATACGGGACATGAAATTATTTACAGTGAGGAAGCTATTCAGGAAATGAAAGAAAACGGTCTTACAGACGCCGAAATTAACGGAACGGTTATTCTTTCCGCCGACAGAATTGTATTTTTTGACGAGAATTATAATTCTGAGTTTAGTCCGTGCATTCTTGAGGTGAGCAGTTATGGCTCTATCTCTTATACAAACGGTATGCTTTTTGTGTCAAGAGGCAGAGGCGTCGATGTTTTCTCAAATCAAAACGGGCAGTTCTCCAAGACAAAACAGTATTTGCTTAAAGATTGGGCGGAAAAGATAAAAGCCGCGGATATTGACGGCGACGGGATTAATGAGTTTATTATGACTGATAAGGCAAATATGTTTATATATCGTCTGGAGGATACCGCGACTCTCTTATGGAGAACCCATTTATCTTTTGAAACTATGAGTACAAGGTTTTATATTGAGGATTTGAACGGAGACGGAATAAGTGAAATTTATGTTTCTGATACTTACTTGAATACCTCCACAAAATATGTTCTTGCTGATTACGGATTTAAAGCTTTTTCTGTCGGTTACGGAAAAGAATATATTCCGGGGGATTTTAACGGGGACGGAAAAGCTGATTATATCGCCGTTGAAAATGACGACGAAAGTTATAGGGTTTTTATCTGCGACTGAATTTTTAATATCTTTAGTTTGTCGGCAAAGCCGTAAAACCGCGGCTCTATGATTACAGTTTTATCAGACTTCTTTCGAAACTTCATATTGGTAAAAATGCCGTTTCAAAAAAATATTTCTTTCAATGCTTCTTGCAGTCAATCAATTTGAAAAGGCGAAAAAGGAGACGGGATGAAAATTATTTTTCCGTGGCAGCGGAAGGAGAGCATAGCCGAAAGCCTGTGCCGACTGACTAAACATAAGCAAAAAAGATTTTCAGCCGGCGGATTTGTTTATTTTTTAAGTTGATTGACTATAATTTCATAGTTCCCAAAGAAGTCTGTTCTTTAAAGATTTTATATTTTTTGTAAGCTGAGTTTTTTCTGAAGTTGCGGCAAACGCATTAACGCCGTCCGCTGTATTATGGATTTTATTCAGTTTGAGAGAGGGTTTGCTTAAAATTACATTTTATACGGAATAGTTTTTTTGTTGTTGGTTATACTTTCCTAATATAGACCGTTGAGGAAGAAACGTTTATTTTTTTGGAGGGTTTATTTTATGAATGAGGACAAAAAGATTATTCTTATAAAGGGCGGAAAGTCGGGCTGGTTTGAACAGGCGATTTTTATACTTAAAGACAAGGGGCAAAGGAAAAATATGCCGAAAAATTTTGTTGAGGAAGC
>CAYLJL010000066.1:0-6841 GCA_964384005.1 uncultured Lachnospiraceae bacterium
GGCGAAGCCGACTTTTGCGAAGCAAAAGCGCTGACCCAAAGGCTTGACCCAAACCCTACGCAAAACTTCGTTTTGCTGTTTAACTATTATCCCCTTTGACTTCTATGTAAGAGAAGTCATAAGTTTAAAATTATCTGTCGTCGCATTCGCAAGGATTGCATTTGCAATCAACACAGCCGCAGTACGGATTTACGCATTTTTTCTCAACGTAATTTCCATTACTGTCCTTACCCAAGCGTTTGTTCGGATCAGCGGTAATACCACGTTTGTTTAAGATGTCTTCGGTACGTTTGGTATTTTCAATAGCTCTTTCGAGATATTTGTTAATAGTAGTTTCTTCAGCCTTAGGTTCCTCAACTGCATCCTCAGATGGCACACCCACATCGGCATTACCGTTATTAACACCATTAGGGTTGAATGCAGGGTCAACCGGTTCGTGCTCAAACACACTGTCAAGCCCGCAGCCACAGAACATCACAGCAGACATTCCCAATGCAACCACACTCATAAGACCTCTTTTAAACTTACCTTTACACATAAAAATTCCTCCTTTGGGTCATAGATAATAATCATTCTGCCCATTAATTTAATTAGTGGCAAATCCTCAATTCAGAAAGATTTGAATTGAACGTTTACCCTTTTTTCTTGTGTATGTAAACCTCAATCCTCCTTGCATACACGATAATAATATATATGTGAAACTGTCTTAAATCCCGTTGATAATAAAACTGATGATTTTTAGCCAAAGACAGCCTTTTTAAGGAAGATTTCCGGTAAAATTAACTGCTATAATCTATACCTTATGACAGTTAAAATATGCCAGTATTTTTTAGTGAAATATATACAAGATACGTTGACTTAATCTGCAAAAAATGCTACAATATACACAATAAATTGTATGTGTTTTAAAGCTGTTATAAAGTATACGTTATGACAGTTTTTTATATTTCTAATCCTCTTTCATTAACTTATAATTTCCCTATTAAATCAGCCTTTTTTAATCCTGCCAATAGAAAACTATCATATATCAAATCTTTTTCATTATACTACTTATAAAAATTACTTGTCAATATCTTTAATACATATTTATTAATATCTATATGCCGTTGAATACTATTTATAAATATCCTAAATTTATTGATATAATAAATGAAAGGACAATTTTTATGGAAAACAATAAACAGGCTTTAACTGCACAGACAGGCGAAAGAATAAGGTATTTCAGAGTTTTAAAGAGGTTAAGTCAGGAAGAATTAGCTTTAAATGCAGGAATAAACCCAACATATATAGGGCATATAGAGAGAGGGTTAAAATGTCCTACTATAGACACTTTAAATAAAATCTGTATTGCCCTCAATATTACCCTCTCCCAACTTCTTGATTTTGATTCAGGTATTCCCATTACGGATAATTCGGAGGCTATTGAAAAAATTTCCTTTAATATAAGTAATCTTCCAAAAGAAGACGCTGACAGAATTGCTGATATTGTAGCTGAAATAGTTAAATTAAAACATTAACACTTCTGAAATATGTTAAATTACATATTAATAAATATTTACCTATAATATCCAACAATGGTATAAATACACAAAGGGGGGTTTTAAAGTGTTTAACGACTATCCTGAAATATTAACTCCAAGAGATTTAATGGAAATGTTAAATCTTTCTAAAAATACGGTATATTCTATGCTGAATAACCATATTATTCCCGCTTACAGAGTAGGGTGCGGAAAAAAATGGAGAATTAATAAATATGATTTAGAAGAATATCTTCATTCTGAAAAATCTTATTGGTAATTAAAAAGCTCATCATCTTTAAATCCCATTATCTCATAGGGACTTGGCAGAAAAGGGCTGGTCGCAAAGCTTGCGCTTTGCTGCTCGCCTATGCAGCCAACATACTTTCTGCCCTTTTGGTTCCAATTTTCGGGAATTGTTATTGGATTAAGCCTTATTTCATTAAAAAGGTGAAATATCCTTTTTTCTGTTATTTTGCTCTCAATGCACTGTTTTGCCTTATAAATACTCCTTTTTTCAGAAACAAGGTTTAAAAAATCCGTTATTTCTTTGGCTTGACGGCTGTTTATTAAACCGTCTGTTTTACAACATTCCACATATTCCCTTGCGTTTTTCAAATTCATAAATTTTCCCTCTTTAAATAAAAAAGTTACATATCTTTTAAACTGCTTTTTAGCCTCTCTCGAAGCGTTTAAGAGAAATGTAACGGTATTATTTTCGTCATAATCATATTTTCTTATTAAATATTTTATTTTTTCTTTTTCGGCGCACATTTCAAACCTTAAATATCCTTCATATTCCATAGGAATTAAATCGGATTTTCCTATGTCTCTCATTTGCTCAAATTTATTGTAAATTTTAAGATTAAAACTCTTATATTCATATAGAAGCTCGTTTTTATACTTTTTATGCCTCTCCTTCATAGCCTCAAATACACTTTCCCCTGAATTAAAATCGTAAATATCGCCTCTGCTCAATATTTCAAGATAATCCTTTGCAATATCCGCTGAATCAAAAATAATGTTTATACAGAAATCTATCCTCGTAAGTTTGAATATATCAATTGTACTATATGTATTTTTCCAATATTCGGTATCATTTTCCTGAACTAATCCTATATCATAGGTAAACTTATCAAGTAAACTCTTTAATTTTAAAATATTTTTAGGATTTGTTTTAAAGATTCCGAAATATTCGTTTTCTACGTTTAGCAGACTTCGTGGATTTATAATCAGTTTGATTTTATATTTGAAAAAGCCGTCTTTTATATAGCCTCTCGGCTTTGATAAAATAACTCTTACACCGCAAGATTTTAAATTTGCCCACTCATAATACAAGTATTTATTTTTCTTCTTTTTTTCAGACTGCGCTCTTATGCCATAGATTTTAGTCATATATTTGTAAACTTTATTAAATATATTTTTATCAATAGATAAAGAATATTCCATAGTATGGAAAGAAAAGTTATTCTCAAATACATAAATATTATTATTTGTATCTGTATCATTTAAGTTATATTTATCAGTCATTTTTTTACTCATAAAAGTTCCTCCTGTAAATTTTTTGCACTGTCTCTTATATGGATAAATACAGAGAATTATTGGGAAATACTTATATATAATGTTACTTATTAATACTATTTGTTACATATTAATTACACCTTTTTAGAAGGATGTTTTTATGAGTTTATTTTTTTATTTTTACGCCTAAGCAATATGAGCTTATTGTTTTATTGCTTAGGCTATTTTAAAAATACTACTTTTCAATAAAAAAGGACTTAAAATCAAATATGATTAAAAGTCCTAAACTTTCCATACAATATTAACTTCATTTTCTGTAATCTCTATTCTTTCGATTAGCTCTTTTGCGGTTGTTTTCTTTTCCTCAAAATCAAGTTCATTAAAATTCAGCTTACAAATAACCTTTTTTACGTTTTTAAATTTATCATCTTTCCCGTTTTTTTCAATAATTTTTTGTTTATGACTTTCAAGACGTTCAATCTCTTTGTTAATATATTTCATACTAACAGAACTTCCCTCACTTAAAGCCTCCAATAGACGTTGAATTTTTCTGTCTGTTTCTTTAATTTCATCAATATAGTCTGCTATCTCTGAATCTGCTTTAACTTCCTTAAGCTCAATAGTGTTGTCTTGAAAAATTCTGTCAATCTCCTTTTCAATTTCATTTTCAATCTCGGTCAAATCAACTCCCGCATAACTTTTATCACAAATATGATAATTTGTTTTACCGCTGCATATAAGATATCGTTTACCTTTAGATACAATAATTTTGAGACTGTATCCACATTTTCCGCATTTAAGCAGACCTGACAGCCAAGTATGTTTTCCTTTTCCCGTATTTTTGATTTGAGAATTTGCGTCAAGTTTATACTGACATTTAAGCCACATTTCGGAATCAATTACACCGTTATGCAGCGCCAAAGAAAACCTTTGACTTGAAATATCGTTGTATTTACAAAGGCTTTTATTCCTCTTGCCTACAATCATTCCCGCTCTTTCTCCGTCAAATTCCTCAATATCATTTTCAATTATAATTCCTTTTCGCTCTAAATATAAATACACATCAAGCGTACATTTAGCGTAAATCGGATTATGTAAAATACGGGAAACAGTTACATTGTCCCAGCTTTTTCTTTCGGCGCAGGGTATCCCTTCTTTCGTAAGCTTTTTTGAAATTTCTCCTAAACTTATATTTCCTGACGAATACTCGTTAAAAATACGTTTAACTATTTCAATATCATTATTTGTTGTTAATTTTGATACTTTTCTATTATCAATATTAACTTTTATAATTTCAAAGCCATACGGAGCGGGACCGCCTACCCAGCTTCCTGTTTTTGCTCTCATATAATAGTTGTCTTTTACACGTTCAGCAATAGTTTCGCGCTCAAGCTGTGCGAAAACTATTATAATATTAACCATAGCAACACCCATAGGGCTACTCGTATCGAACTTTTCATTAATAGAAACAAACTCGACATCAAATTTTGAAAGTATTTTCCAGACAGCACCGAAATCAGCGATAGAGCGACTGAATCGGTCTAACCTATAAACAACTATCTTGCTGATGTTTCCGCATTTAACGTCTTTCATAAGTTCTGTAAAAGCGGGTCTATTGATATTTTTACCTGAAAAGCCCTTGTCTTTGTAAACCTTAAAGTCTTCGTTTTCTCTAACCTCTGCCATACATTTAGCAATTTGACTTTCGATGGAAATACTATCCTTTTTGTCAATAGACTGTCTGACATAAACAGCAACCATAATTATCACCTCCTATGTTCATTCTGAAATTGCTGTCAGACAGCTATTTGTATTACAGAAAGGCTTTCATTATTTTTTCTTTGCTCAATAATTGAGCCGTATATTTTTTCATATTTTTCTTTTACAGCGTTTTTCTGTTCTGTTTCATTTGTATAAATTGGATGTGTATGTTTAAATTTCATTTCAAAAACCTCCTTTACTTCCAATTTATATATGAGTAGAGCAGGCAATAAAAATTTATTTTGCCGACAATTATCGGGCAAAATAAACCGTTATTTTATATACCATATTAAAATGATATATTTTTAAACTGTAAAACTTTACTGTAATAACTTTTCAAAAAAAACTGTTTTTGATATATTAAAATATATTTATCAACTTATCAATTTATCAACTTAGATATTTTTACATTTTGCACGCAAAAAAAATAAAGAACAATCTCAAAATAAACTTCTATGAGTTTATCTGGTTTTGTTCTTTTGTAAATTTTTTTGTTATCAGCAATTCTGCATTCGTTCCGGAATTGCTATAAATTTTAGTTTTACTTTATAACATTTATTCAGAACCCTGTTTAAAAATTCTTGAAGTCTTTAAAATCGAAAAATAGTTTTATTTTATATGGGAAACATCAACATCCCATTGAATAGCATAGTAGTTACATTCTTCAGCTGCTGTAAGCACTGTATCGTTATATTCTCCAAATGGCGGTCTGTATAAATTCATATCTATTCCGAGTAAGTTTTTAACTTTTTCATGACAATTCATAATTTCTTCTTTATTTTTCTGAAGAGTTAATTGATTTCCATGAGGATGGGTATTGGAGTGATTTCCAATGGTATGACCTGCCTGAAAAATTTTTTTGACTTCATCGGGGTATTTGTCAACCCAGTAACCGCATAAAAAAAAAGTCGCTTTAACATTGTTCTCATCTAAAATTTTCAGTAAATTATCAGTATCTTCTGCTCCCCAAGGAGCGTTAAGTTTAAGAAGGAATATCCTGAAAATGCCAAAAGCTATGAATTCCGTTTATTACAGATATTCATAGCTTTTTTACAATAATATTTAAAGCTTTATATCAAAAAATTTTCATAACAGACGGTATTTAGTTAAATTACTCTACCATTACTCCGTCATCGTTTGTATAAGCTTCAAGTGAATTTTCTTTTACTTGGATACATACAAAACTAATTGCTGAATCTTCCGCAGCAAAAAACTGTCTTTTTCCGGCGGGAGAAATGCGAATCCAGTCGCCTGCTTTAAGTTCTACAGTTTCACCGTCGATAACAGCCTTTCCTTTTCCGGAAAGAATAGCATAAATTTCCTCATTATTTTTATGAGAATGAACAAAAGGAACGCTTGCTCCTGCCGGAAGATTGTTAATACTTACTTCCGCTCCCGTTAAAGAAAGTTTGTCGTGAAGTTCTGTTCTTGCGTCTTGTGCTACACTGACTTTACTGAAATTTGCCATAATTTTTACCTCCATAGTTATAGTGATTTTTGTTGTAACTTTAATTGATACATCTATAATATCATCTTTTCATTGTAATGTCAATAGTTACAACAACTTTTTTTCAAAATAAATTTATAAAACATTTTACAAGTCTATAAATTTTTTTGTATCGTTAATAATATCCTGCAAAGATACCGACCGCATTTCTTTTTCCATTGCCTTTTGAATATCTTCAAGCTTTATATCCAGAACAGAATGAATATTTTTACCTACAGGGCACGATTGATTGGGATTTTCGTGAAAATGAAAAAGTTCTCCGTTTTCTACACACTCCACAGCATTGTATATATCCAGTAATGTAATTTCGTCTAATGGTTTTTCTATATCTGTTCCGCCGCTTCCTCTCCTGACATTTATTATTCCCGCTTTTTTTAATTGCTGTAACAGACGTCTTATAACGACAGGATTTACATTCACACTTGACGCAAGAAAATCGCTCGTTACTTTATAATCGTTTTTAAATATCTCAATACATATCAGAATATGGACAGCAATTGTAAATCTGCTTGATATTTGCATATCACAACTCAAT
>CAYLJL010000066.1:6851-8384 GCA_964384005.1 uncultured Lachnospiraceae bacterium
AATCCTTATAATAGAATTCTTTTATAACAAATTTATTTCTATTATAACAACTCCGCAATATCAAAAATAAGTCTTTCAGTCTTTTCCCAACCCAGACAAGGGTCTGTAATGGATTTTCCATAACAACCACCGTCAACTTTCTGGCTGCCGTCTTCCAGATAGCTTTCAATCATAAATCCTTTAACAAATGAACGAATTTCTGGAGATAATTTACAGCTATGCAAAACTTCTTTGCAAATTTCTTTTATCTTAGTCATTTTTTCCGTCATTGGCAAACGCTCTTTAATTTCCTGAGGAGAATAAAGTTTGCGTTTAACTGTAATCTGCATATCCATAACTATTGTTTCCTTTCAAAAATACTTTAGTATAATAATTCTCAAAATTTTTAGTAAAAAACAATTATCGCTACAATAGGTCATAATAACGCTGTCAAACAAATTTGACTATATTCATTTTAACTCAAAAAACACTTAATGTCAAAAAATTTCAGTAATATGCTCCAAAAAAATATAAATATAAAAATCCTTTAGCAAAAATCTTGCTAAAGGATTTTCATATTAAACCTCAATAGGATTTTTAAATTTAAAATTTATTTCTATTTCCTTATTTTCCCCATCTTTATCTTCCGATATATAAATACTGTCGATAAGATTAACAATAATTTCCCTGTTTATCTCATTAATATCCTTATATTTCAAAAGATTATTGACCCAAGCATAATATTCTTGAATTTGTTTTTCTTCATTTTGACTTTTTTCCTCAAATTCAGAAATAATTTGATTTAATTTTTCGATTTCTTTTGTGTTTTCAATGTCAAACTGCTTAAAATCATCTGCGCTTATAACATTTTCGGCTAAATATTTGAGCATTAAACTTTTCTTTGAAAAACATTTCTGAAGAGTATCTTTTGCTTTTTCTATTTTATCCTCATAATTTTCCTTTATGTTTTTAAAAGCTCTCTTTTTTATGTATTCGCAGGCTTCAAAATCAAGAGCAATCTTTACATTCTTCCTTATTTCCTCAAGAACTATTTTGTCAAGCTCATCCTCTCTTATAGAATGAATAGTACAAATATTTTTACCAAGCATAGAATAGGAGCTGCATTTAAAGGAGTTATATCTGCTTCCGTCATTTTTGGGTTTGCTCAAAAACTTGTTCATTCTTCGTCCGCATTCTCTGCAAAAGAACAGACCTGTATATTTTGAGTTATTTTCGTCAAAGTCAATCTTTCGTCTTTTTGTGCTAAGCATTTTCTGAACTGTCTCAAAATCTTCCTGACTTATAATAGGTGAATGAACATTTTTAACAATACACCATTCATCCTTTGGTACGGATACTTTCTTATGTATATTATAAGCCTTAACCTCGCTTTTATGCTGAACAAGGTTTCCCACATACACCTCATTATTGAGAATATGATTTATTGTAGAATAAGTCCAGTAAGAAGTATCTTTTAATTTATTTGAATTTGTGTAGTTGTTTTTTAAAATCAAGCGTTTATACTCTGTAGGATTGAGAATTTTTTCCTCATTC
>CAYLJL010000067.1:0-8318 GCA_964384005.1 uncultured Lachnospiraceae bacterium
TTGCTTATTAAAGTTTAGGTCAAGCCTTTTAGTGCCGCAAAGAAGTGCGGGCGGCAAAGCCGACTTTTGCGAAGCAAAAGCGCTGACCATTTAATGAAATAATTTTTTATTGAATTGATGTAATTTCTTAGTTTCGAAAGAAGTCTATTATATAAGTTAATCGGCGTTTTCTCAATTTTTTGTTTCTATAAAATATTTCCCGGAATATGACGATATATAAGTAAATGAAATAAGTCCTGACTATAAACAGGTCTATTATGCCAATTAATTCGGGGGGTGTTTTTTATGATATTTAAAAAGAAAACGGAGGATTTCGCACAGCTTGTTCAAATTAAAAATTTACCTGTTCTTATCCTTGACGAAACATTTAATTATGCTTTTAAAGATAATAAAACAGAAAAAATGAAAGCTATTGAGGAGGAACTCAGGGAGCTTCTTAAAGAACAGGGAGGGCTTAATTCCGAATATGAAAAACTTATTAAAACAAAAAAAATAAGGCTTTCCGAAATACTGAATCTTTCAGGGGAAATTGATGAGAGCTTTTCCTCTGAAACTGTTAAAAAGATGGGGACAAATCAAGAACTTGTCGGGCATATAAACGAAAAGCTGAGCGAGATGGAAAAAAGACTTGAGATAATTCCTGAACTTATTGAAAAGAAAAATTATGAGCTTTTCAGTGAGGCTGTTAAAATGTCTTACAACAATATCGCCGATTTGCATATTAAAATTAAAAACCTTGAACCGGAGGTTCAGAAACTTAAAGACAAACTCAGAGAAAAAATGAACGAAAAAGAAAAAGCGGACGCGGAATATAAAGAAAAGTCGCTGTTTTTAAGGACCTTTATCGGACACGAGGGTATTCAGATTCTTGAGGAAAGGTATGGCAGGGCTATAAAATAATGATTATTGGTGTTGGCGTGGATATTATAGAAATTGAAAGAATAAAAAAGGCTTGTCAGAAAAACAGCTTTGTCAGAAAAATTTTTACCGAAAAGGAAATTGAACTGTCCGGAAAAAAATTCAGTTCTCTCGCCGGTAATTTTGCCGTGAAGGAGGCTGTTTCAAAAGCTTTCGGAACAGGAGTAAGAAATTTTAAAATGACTGATGTTGAGGTTTTAAGGAATGAGCTTGGTATGCCCTTTGTTATTTTACATAATGAGGCGAAAGAAATTTCTGAAAAAATGAATATTGATAAAATATTTGTAAGTATTTCTCATAATACGAAATGCGCCGTCGGATACGTTGTCGCGGAAAAATATGCCGATGTTCCGTCCGCGCCGAAGGAGTGATATTTTATGAAGGCTGTTCTGGCGGAAGAAATGAAAAGTATCGAGGGAGAGGCTATTTTTGATTTTGGAATTCCCTCTCTTTCTCTTATGGAAACCGCCGCTTTTAAAGTTTCCGAAAGATGTTTTGAACTTATACATGACAGAAAGTATTCTAAAATACTTGTGTTCGCGGGAAAAGGAAATAACGGCGGTGACGGACTCGCTTTTTGCCGGCATATTTATCAAAAAAATTTTGACGGTATAAAAACAGACGTCGAGGTAGTTTTTACAGGCGATAAAAACAAGGCTTCAAAAGAGTGCGCGGCACAGCTTGATATTTTGCTGAAAATGAGGGAAAGAGGTTTTAATTTTAAAATACATTTTATAAATGAAGAACCTTTTTTTGATTTGGAAAAAGCTGTACTGGACGCCGACGTTATTATTGACGCGATTATCGGAACGGGTCTTAAATATAATTTAAAGAAAGATATTTTAAAGATTGTTTCCGCTGTGAACAAAAGCAAAGGTATTATTATTTCCGTGGACTGCCCGACGGGGATTAATTCCGATAACGGTCAGGTTATGGGGGACGCCGTTAAGGCGGATTATACCGTTACTTTTCATTTGCCGAAAGTCGGTATCCTGCTCGGAGAGGGCGCCCTTTACGCCGGTAATGTGATTGTGGAGGATATAAATATCCCTTATGGTCTTGAAAAAAATGTCAAGACTAATGTTATTACAACAGACGGGATAAAGAGACTTATTCCTAAAAGACCGATAAACGGAAATAAAGGCACTTTCGGAAAGGTATTTATTTTTGCAGGGTGCGAGAATATGCCGGGCGCCTGTGTTATTGCCTCTAAAGCGGCTTACAGAACGGGCGCGGGACTTGTTTATTCCTGTTCGGTCAAAAGCGTGTGCGAGGTTGTCAGAAATCATCTTCCGGAAGCAGTTACAAAGGTTTTGCCCGACAGGGACGGCTTCCTTTTCGGAGAAAGCGCCGGCAGCGAGAACCTTGGCGGCGCGGACTCTGTTATTGTCGGCCCCGGTCTTGGCGATTCTCATTTGGTCTTTGATTTTGTGCAAAATATTCTTACACGCGTGGAAGTTCCCGTAATTATTGACGCCGACGGACTTAACGCGGTTTCCAAAGATTTGAGTATTTTGAGAAATATAAAATCCAAGTGCGTTATTACTCCTCATCTTGGGGAAATGTCAAGACTTACGGGAAAAAGCGTTATGGAAATAAAAAATAATATTGTTGAAGAGGCAAGGAATTTTTCTCAGAAATTCGGCGTTGTAGTCGTACTTAAAGATTTCAGGTCGGTTATCGCTAATCCCGACGGGGAGGTTTATATAAATTTATCAGGGTCTTCCGCTATGGCAAAGGGCGGTTCCGGAGACTGCCTTACGGGGGTTATCGCCGCTTTAATCGCTCAGGGTATGGATTGTTTTTTCGCCTGCGTTCTCGGAACTTATATTTTTGGCCGGGCAGGTGAGAAATTTGCCGAAAAATACGGTGAGTACTCACTTCTTCCAAGCGAATGTTCTGATTTTATCTCAATTATATTAAAAGAATTGCAATAAGTGATATTTTATGATAAAATATTATAAGGAAACGGGTAATTCTTAAAAATGATTTTATTCATATTTTCCTATGGCGAACCAATAAAAGAATAAACAAGCAATCTTTAATAAAAATTGATATATTAAGAAATTCTTTTATTGGCCCGCCCTAAAAATTTTAATGATTGCTATAAAACGTTTTTTGGAGCTGGTTAGAATGAAATGCCCTTTTTGCGGTAATGACGACACTAAGGTTATTGATACAAGAAATATGAGCGAAAATAATTCCATAAGGCGAAGGCGTGTTTGTGAAAAGTGCGAAAAACGGTTTACTACTTACGAAAGAATGGAAATTATTCCTCTTATTGTGAAAAAATCCAACAATATCAGGGAAAGCTTTGACAGAAACAAACTTCTCAGAGGAATTATGCTTTCCTGCAATAAGCGCCTCGTTTCTATGGAGCAGATGGAGGCTATTGCCGATTATGTGGAGAATTATGCCTTTTCAAATGGTAAAAGCGAAATAGAAAGCAAGGAAATAGGCAATATCGTTATGGAAAAGCTTAAAGATATTGACGAGGTCGCTTATGTGAGATTCGCCTCGGTTTATCGGAAATTTAAAGACATTGATTCCTTTATGTCAGAACTTACGGCTATGGTTAAGGAAAGGGATGAGTGATACCAAATCTGTTCCGTTCATTTTTTATTGTTTCGCTATAAATTGTACAGGCGTTTCTACAGCCTGAATTGTCAAAAAAATAACATAAATTACGGCGGTCGATTTTGCCGGCGCTGTAGGAAACGGATAAATTCGTTTCCTATAATTGCTGTATATATCAGGTTTTTATGATTTATCAACCGCATTGTTTTATTGTTTTGCTACAGATTACCTTATGTAAGGGTGGGGTGTGATGAAATATATAAGAGAAAGCAAGTCTATATGCAAAAAATGCTACAGATGTCTTAAAAATTGTATGGTTAAATCAATTAAGTTCGAGGGAGAGGACGTATCCGTTATTGACGAACAATGTATTTTATGCGGTCTTTGCATTACAAGCTGTCCCCAATACGCTAAGCACGCAAGGCAGGACCTTATAAAAGTTCTTGAGTATATCGACAGTCCTAAATTCAGAACTGTTGTAAGTCTCGCGCCGAGTTATGTCGCCGCTTTTGGAAAAAACAGCAGGAAAATTATTAACGCTCTCAAAATATTGGGCTTTGACGACGTCGAGGAAACGGCGGTCGGCGCTCAGTATGTTACAAAAGAATACATAAAACTTATTGACGACGGAAAGATGGATAACATTATTACGACAAGCTGTTCCTCATCAAATCTCCTTGTGGAAAAATATTATCCTGAACTTACAGATATGCTCGCTCCGGTTTTATCGCCGGTACTTGCCCACGGAAAAATACTTAAAGAAAAATACGGCCCGGATACAAAGGTTATATTCGCGGGGCCTTGTCTGTCAAAAATACAGGAGATTGACGAAAATCCTCAGTATGTCGATGGCGTTGTTTCTTTTGACAGTCTTGTCGAGTGGCTTGGAAACAGGGAAATAAATATTGAGAGATTTCCGGAGGAGGATTTTTATAACACACCTTTTTCGGCTATATATCCTATTTTCGACGGAATCAATATTGATATAAAAAGAAAAATGAATATATCTGAGCTTTCCGCAAGAGTCGGAAAATATAACATTCTTTCAGTGAGCGGAATAAAAGAACTAAGAAGGACTTTTGAGGAAATTAAAACGGGAAAGCTTAAAAATGTTTTTATAGAGGCTAACGTATGCCGCGGCGGATGTATCAACGGCCCCCTTATGCCAGAATATAAAAATCTTTCCGTTTACGACAGAATAGAAGTCATTGAACACGCAGGAAAGGGCAAAATTCAGGTCGAAGGCGTGTCCCTTGATTTCTCAAAAAGATTTGAACCTGAAAAAATAGAGAATAATATGCCTTCTGAAGCGGAAATAAAAACAATTCTTAAAAAAATAGGCAAGGACGAGGAATTTAAACAGCTTAACTGCGGAAGCTGCGGATATCCCACTTGCAGGGAAAAGGCTATTGCCGTTTATCAGAAAAAAGCCGATTTATATATGTGTCTTCCATATATGAACGACATTAATCAGACTATGGCCAGTACAGTCTTATCCGTTACGCCGAACTATATTATTGCTGTTGACGAAAACTTAAAAATAAGAGAGTTTAACGTTTCCGCTCAAAAGCTTTTTAACGTTTCCAGAAGCGACGCTATTTCAAGATATCTTGGAGAGTTCATCGACCCGTCTGATTTTGAATATGTACTTAAAACAAAAAAGAATATCAATGATAAAAAGGTAAGATATGACGAACTTGAAATTATTACCAAGCAGTATATTATTTATACCGCGTCAAACAAAATGGCTATCGGTATTTTATACGATATTACCGACGAGGAAAAATATAATGAGATGAACTATTCTCTTAAAATGGAAACGGTTCTTATGGCTCAGAAAGTTATTGACAAGCAAATGACCGTTGCTCAGCAAATCGCGAGCCTTTTGGGCGAAACAACGGCTGAAACAAAGGTAACTCTGAACAGGATAAAAAGACTTATGGAAGACGAAGGAACTGATGTTAATGAATGGTAAAATTTATGTTGACGCTACTTATAAAAGCATTAATAAATATACCGAGGAACTTTGCGGCGACAGAGTTGAAATAGTTAAAAACGACGACTGCTGTATTGTCGTGCTTTCCGACGGTCTGGGCAGCGGCGTGAAAGCGAATATCCTCTCTACCCTTACATCGAAAATTATTTCAACTATGATTATCGAAGGGTCGAGCATTGAGGATACCGTAGACACTATTGTACATACTCTCCCTGTGTGTAATGTAAGAAAAGTCGCCTATTCTACTTTTTCTATACTTCGCATAGGCTATGACGGGGACGTTTATCTTGTTGAGTTCGATTCTCCCGGCTGTGTTTTTGTCAGAAACGGTGAAATTATAAATATTGAGTATTTTACAAGAGAAATAGAAGGGAAAGTCATTAAGGAAGCAAGATTTAAAGTTGATATAGGCGATATGCTTACTGTTATGAGCGACGGCGTTATTTACGCCGGAATAGGCGCTACGCTCAATCTTGGCTGGACATGGGCCAACGCCTCAAAATTTATCTCCGAACAGGTGAAAAGTCAGATACTTACTTCAGCCAGGCTTGCCAGCGTTCTGATTGAAAAATGCAGGGCTCTTTATCTTGACAGACCCGGTGACGATACTACTGTCGCCTCCGTTAAAATTATTCCTCTTAAAGCGGTTAATATTTTTACGGGACCTCCCCAAAATCCTGAACAGGACGAGGTCATTATTAAAGACTTTTTGTCAAGCGAGGGGTTTAAGGCCGTCTGCGGAGGCTGTTCCGCTAATATTTTCTGTCGGGTTACGGGGCGGGAAATAAAAACAACCATTGAGTATTTAGACCCGGACGTTCCGCCTATCGCTTATATAAAAGGGGTTGACCTTGTTACGGAGGGAGTTCTTACTTTAAATAAAACTCTTGATATCTTAAAGTCTTATTTTAAAGAACCTACCGATAAAAAAAATATTGTCGAACTGGAACAGAAACACGGCGCCGCTATGCTCGCAAAAGTATTGGCAGAGGAATGTACTCATATAAATTTATTTGTCGGAAGAAAAATAAACCCGGCTCATCAAAATCCCGATATGCCTATGGACTTGAATATCAGAATGAGAGTCGTTGACGATTTAAGGGACACTCTTATAAAAGCCGGCAAAGTTGTAAACATAAAATATTATTAAGAAGAGGATTTGAAAATATGGAAAATGTTACTGATATCAATCAAATAAAAATGGCTGTTCTTAAAAAAACAGCCGAGTATGCCTATAAAGGCGTTTTACTCGAAATGGCCGAAAATATACCTTTTGAGCTTATTGAGGGTCATAAGCCGAAATTCCGCTGCTGCGTATACAGAGAAAGAGAAATTATAAGGCAGAGAGTACGCCTTTCTATGGGAAGAATACCGGCAGGCTCCCATTATAAAGTGGACGACGGCACACAGGTGGTTCATGTTATCTCAGCCGCCTGCGAGGGCTGTCCCATCGCGAGATTTACCGTTACGGACAACTGCCACAACTGTCTCGCGAGAAAGTGTATTAAGGCGTGCAAGTTCGGCGCTATCTCAAGGACTGAAAGAGGCGCTTATATCGACAAGACAAAATGCAAAAAATGCGGTCAGTGCGTTCTCGCCTGCCCATACGGGGCTATTGTTGATATTCAGAGGCCTTGTATTAAGTCCTGCCCCGTTGACGCTATTACCATAGACGAAAACGACCTGGCTATGATTGACGAAAGAAAGTGCATAAACTGCGGCAGGTGCGTGGTTGGGTGTCCTTTCGGCGCTGTTTCAGATGTTTCTATGATTTCGAATGTTATTGATACTATCGTTAAGGGTGAAAGCAAGGTTTACGCAATGGTCGCTCCGGCTATTGAGGGACAGTTCGGCGATGTTTCCATTCCTGTCTTAAAGGCAGCTATCAAGGCCCTTGGTTTTGCGGAGGTTGTTGAGGTCGCTTTGGGCGCGGACGCCGTTTCCGTGAGCGAAACCGACGAGGTTGTTAATCGGGCTAAAGAGGGAAAGCAGACGACCAGCTCATGCTGTCCCGCTTTTGTAAACTTTATTGAAAAGCATTTCCCCGCTCTGAAGGATAATATTTCCACAACGGTTTCTCCTATGGTCGCCGCGGCGAGATTTATCAAGGCGACTGACCCTGACGCCACTATTGTTTTTATAGGCCCCTGCGTTGCCAAGAAAAACGAGGCCCTTAAACATTACATCGGTGAGATAAACTATGTTCTTACATTTGAGGAGCTTCAGGCGATGTTTGAGGTTAAAGAAATTGATTTCTCCGTTTATGAAAATATCCCTGAGGCGGCTTCCAGATACGGCAAGGGTTTCGCTAAGTCCGGCGGTGTTTCTAATGCCGTTATGCAGGTCGTTAAGGAGAAGGATTATGATATTGACCTTAAAACAATGAAGTGCAGCGGTATAGATGAATGCAAAAAGGCTCTTATGATGCTTAAAAGCGGAAGGCTTCCCGTTGATTTTATTGAGGGTATGGCGTGTGAAAACGGCTGTATCAACGGCCCCGCTAAGGTTAAGGACTTTATTGCCGGCAGACGTATTTTCGATAAATACGCCGACAATAAAAACGAGGAAATTGTTAAAACCGTAAACGAAAATAAATTAAATGAGCTTAACATACATAGACATTAAAAATACAAAGGTTATGGGTAAATTCGATAGACTTCTTTCGAAACTTCATATTGATACAAATATTGTTAGAAAAAAATATTTTCTACATTAGACTTCTTTCGAAACTTCATATTGATACAAATATTGTCAGAAAAAAATATTTTCTACATTAGACTTCTTTCGAAACTTCATATTGATACAAATATTGTCAGAAAAAAATATT
>CAYLJL010000068.1:0-6492 GCA_964384005.1 uncultured Lachnospiraceae bacterium
TAAAATTATTTCAGATAACCGCAATATTTCTTAAACTTTTAAGGAGGACTTTTTCAATGGAACCTATTTTAAACAGAAACCTTTTAACAAACGGCTTTAAATTTAACGACGATTTAAAAATCGGTACAGCCGAAAAAATGCCCGAAAAAGTTATTCAGTTCGGCGAAGGTAATTTTTTGCGCGCTTTTGTGGATTATATGTTTGATGAATTAAACGCGGCCGGAAAATTCGGCGGAAGCATAACTTTGGTACAGCCAATCGAATTCGGCCCGATAACAGGCTTTATAAATGAGCAGGAGGGACTTTATACTTTGCTCGCGAGAGGACTCGAGCAGGGAAAGGAAGTATGTAACAAAAGACTTATAACCTCTGTGACCCGCTGTTTAAATCCTTACGCCGATTTTGAGACATACTCGGATTGCGCAAAAAATCCCGAGCTTCGTTTTGTAGTGTCAAATACAACCGAATCGGGAATCGTGTACAACAAAGAAGATATGGTTTCCGGAAAACCTCAGAATTCTTTTCCGGCGAAAATAACCGCTTTTCTTTACACGAGATATAAAGCGTTTAACGGCGATGCTTCGAAAGGTCTTGTCTTTATTCCATGCGAACTTATCGACGACAACGGAAAAACTCTTAAAAAATACGTATTGCAGCACGCTGCGGACTGGAATCTTGAAAAAGAATTCACTGAATGGGTTGAAAATTCAAACATATTTACAAGTACCCTTGTCGACAGAATTGTTACCGGTTACCCACGCTCAGACGCGGAAACTCTTTGTAAAGAGTTCGGTTATAAAGACAACCTTATAAACACAAGTGAAATTTTCCACTTCTGGGTTATTGAAGGGCCTGAAGAACTCTCCAAAGAGCTTCCTTTTGATGAAATCGGCTTGAACGTATTGTTTACACCAAACGCGAAACCTTATAAAAAACGTAAAGTAAGAATATTAAACGGCGCTCATACGTGCAGCGTTCTGGCAGCGTATCTTTGCGGCAAAAATACAGTTGGCGAATTAATGAAAGATAAAAAATTCTATTCTTATCTTGAAAAAGCGTTAAACGATGAAATAATACCAACTCTTTCCGACCTTGACTATAACGACCTTAAATTTTTCGCCGACGCTGTATTTGACAGATTCCAAAACCCATATATTCAGCATTTTCTTTTAAATATAGCGCTTAACTCAACATCAAAATTCAGAGCAAGAGTTCTTCCCTCAATAACCGAATATATTGCGGAGAAAAAAGAACTCCCCAAAGTATTAACCTTTTCTTTCGCCGCGCTTCTGGGATTTTATAAAGGTGATGAAATCAAAGACGGCGCTTTAATCGGCAAAAGGGGAGACGAAACCTATGAAATTAAAGACGACGCGGAAGTTTTGGAATTATTTAAGAATTTATGGACAAAATGTACAGTATCTGATAAAGCGTCTGTTTCCGAACTTGTAAAAGAAGTTTGTTCAAATGAGAAAATATGGGGCGAAGATTTAAACAAACTTCCGGGATTTTCAGAAAAAGTCGCTGAGCATTTATTTAATATCGTAAACAACGGAATGCAGTCTGAAATAGACACGCTTATGGCATAATACGGAGGAAATTTAATGAAAACGGATAACGCTATCAAAATAAATGAGAATGATAATGTTGTGGTTGCGCTTTCAAACATAGCTTCGGGGGAAAATGTTTTTGGAATATCCGCCGCTGAAAATATTGACCGGGGGCATAAAATGGCGCTTGTCGATATTAAAGAAGGCGAAAATGTTGTAAAATACGGCTATCCCATAGGACACGCGACCAAAAACATAAAAAAAGGCGAATGGATTCATACTCATAATTTAAAAACAAACCTTAAAGGTCTTTTGGAATATAAATATAATCCTCAGCTTACGGAACTTAAAAAAGACAGAGAAGCGACCTTTATGGGTTATAAGAGAAAAGACGGCTCTGTGGGAATAAGAAACGAGATATGGATTGTAAACACTGTCGGCTGTGTAAATAAAGTATCTGAAAGAATTGCGAAAATCGCAAATGAAAAGTATTCAGGCAAAACAGACGGTATTTTTACTTTTGTTCATCCCTTCGGCTGCTCTCAGTTAAGCGACGACCATGTAAACACACAGAAGCTTCTCGCGGGAATGGTGCGTCACCCCAACGCGGCCGGCGTTCTTGTATTAAGTCTCGGCTGTGAGAATAATAACATAAACGAATTTAAAAAAGTATTGGGAGATTATGACGAGGACAGAGTAAAATTCGTTATCGCGCAGGATTATGAGGACGAGGTTGAGGAAGCTGTAAAAGTAATCGGTGAGCTTGTGGAATACGCCGGACAATTCAAACAAGAGCCTATAAGCGCGAGTAAACTTGTAATCGGTTTGAAATGCGGCGGTTCAGACGGTTTTTCAGGAATTACCGCAAACCCGTTGGTAGGACGCATTTCAGATATACTTGTTCAGCACAACGGAACTACAGTTTTGTCAGAAGTTCCCGAAATGTTCGGAGCCGAGACAATTCTTATGAATCGTTGTCAGACTCCTGAGCTTTTTGATAAAACAGTGCATCTTATAAATGATTTTAAAGAATATTTTATGCGCTATAATCAGGAAGTCTATGAGAACCCCTCCCCGGGAAATAAAAAAGGAGGAATTTCCACTCTTGAGGATAAATCCCTCGGCTGTACCCAGAAAGGCGGAACAAGCAACGTAATGGCTGTATTGGGTTATGCGGAAAAAGCCACAACTCCGGGTCTTAATCTTCTTAAAGGCCCCGGAAATGATATTGTGGCGATAACAGGATTAATGGCTTCCGGATGTCATATTATTCTTTTCACAACAGGCAGGGGAACTCCTGTGGGCGCTCCTGTTCCGACTGTAAAAATCTCAACAAACTCAGATTTGTACAACAGGAAAAAGGAATGGATAGACTTTAACGCCGGCGCGCTGCTTGAGGGCAAAACAATGGATGAACTTTCGGAAGAATTTTTTGAGTATATTCTGAAGGTCGCGTCAAAAGAAATCAGAACTAAGAACGAACTTCACGATTACAGAGAAATTTCAATATTTAAAGACGGCGTCACTCTTTAATATACAGAATCGCCGAAAAAAATTCAGTCAGGACATTTCAGGAAAATGTCCTGACTATTGTACTGTATCAATTTTTTAGGAAAGGATTACTGTTTATATGAGAAAAATTATCAGTTTAATTTTAACCATTGTCATATCAATGTCGTTATTATCCATTTCTCCCATATATGCCGCCGAAGTAAGCGAACTTTCAACAAATACCTATTATGACGCGGCGCAGATTTTTTCTGAAGCGAAAACATCGTCAGACAGTTATACAATGTCGAGCGCTCAGAAACAAGCATACGATTCCTTTGGAGATAACATATTCGGCGAACCTTCTGAAGTCAACGGAGAAATTAAATTGACGCCGGCAAATGTAATGGAAAACTGGACTACTTCCACCACAAAAACATTTGCCGTAAATGTTGATTCCGCCGGAGATTATTCCGTAAATATTCTTGCCCGTGAATATAACACAAGAGGTTTTTCAATTAAAATGAGCGGTTATAAAATTAACGGCGAGGCTTATGAGGAAGAATACATCACAAACTATAAAAACAATGAAAATACAGAAGGAGTAAGCGGACAGGAGAAAATCGGCGCCAACGGCAGCATAAATCTCGGTATCCATTACGCAAAATTTGCTGAGCTCGCCGTAGGCGCTCATACCCTTACAATAACCTGCTACAGCGGTTCTAACGGCAACGCCAGCAAATTTCACGGATTGAATATTTGTCAGACAAGTAAATACGCCGAACCTTACGTTACAATAGATTCAACCGAAACTTCGGGCGGAACTCTTTCCTATTCTCTCAAAGTACCCGATTCCGTAACCGAAAACGGCTATCAATATTATATCGCGCTTAAAAACCCTGATAAAAAACTTATAAACGTAAAGACAAATAAACCTTCAGGTGAATTTGATAATGTTGATGGTGACAATTATGTTTTAACTGTCTATACATGGACAAAAGAAATGGAGCCCGTAGGAATGGATATAAAAAAAGGTTATGCCGAACTTGATATATCGACAGATAAAGGCGTCGATATAAGCGAGGACTTAATAGGGTTGTTTTATGAGGATATAAGCAGTGCGGCAGACGGCGGACTGTACGCCGAACAAATAGAAAACCGTTCATTTGAACAGCTGACCGCTCCCGACCCGAGTTCCCATGATGGAAAAAGTCCGATTGAGGTAACAAATACTCCGGGATACGCATGGACTTCTCAAAAAGGAAATGTTGAATATAAAGACGATGAAAACTCAGCCCTCAACGAAAATAATACTCATTACGCTTCTGTTACGGGCAGCTCTGACGGCGCGGCGATAACAAACGCGGCATACAGCGGAATATATGTGGAAAAAGACAAAGAGTATAACTTCTCCGTGTGGGCAAAAAAAGGAAGCTATACCGGTGACATAAGCGTTTCCGTTACAAAAGGCGAAACTACTTATTTAAGCGGAAATCTTTCAGCGGAGGATTCATTAAGAGAAGACGGCTGGGTAAAATATTCGGCGAAGCTTACGGCGAATAATACGGTAAATGAGGCAGCTTATACTCTTTCTTTGCCGACTCTTGACGAAAACACTTCTGTTTGTCTTGATATGATTTCAATGATGCCGGCCGACGCTGTTGAAGGAGTATTCCGAAATGATTTGGCGGAAGCTATGAAAGAACTGAATCCCGCATTTTTACGTTTTCCGGGCGGCTGTGCCGTTGAAGGCTATGACCTGAGCGGTCGTTATCGCTGGAAAGATACGGTAGGGCCAATAGAGAGCAGAAAACAGACATGGAACAGATGGGCTTATAAAGTACCTGAATATAATGAAACCTACGGTCTGGGTTTTTATGAGTATTTTATTCTTTGTGAATATTTGAATTGTAAGGCTCTGCCGATTTTAAATGTCGGAATGGCTTGTCAGTATAATACTTCCGAACTTATTCCTCTTTACGAGGAGGACGGTACTGCTTACACAGAGGAATTTATGACTTACGTGGAAGACGCGCTTGACCTTATAGAGTTTGCCAACGGCGACACAACAACAAAATGGGGTAAGCTGAGAGCGGAAATGGGACATCCCGAACCGTTTAACCTTACTATGATAGGTATAGGAAACGAGCAGTGGGAAGCAAACGGCAATCAATGGTATGAACGATATGAAGCTTTTGAGAAACTAATTCACGCCGAATATCCCGATATGAAGCTTATATCGTCCGCAGGGCCTGATATTTCCTCCTCGAAATATATAGGCGCGTGGTCATGGATTCGTGAAAACTCAAAAACCAATCCTTCGTTTACCTATGCTGTAGACGAACATAATTATAACACTAAAGAATGGTTCTTTGAAAATGACAATTTCTATGACGGCTACAACAGAAACGTTCCTGTATATCTTGGTGAGTACGCGGCAAAAACTTATACAACAGAAAGTAATGAAAAATATTCAAACGATATGATTTCCGCGCTTTCAGAAGCGGCGTTCATGACAGGAATTGAGCGTAATTCCGATATAGTAAAAATGACGTCCTACGCGCCGTTATTCTCAAGAGACGGCAGAAACAGCAACAACAACAAATACAGCAACTGGGGGCCTGATATGATATGGTTCAACGACACAACGCTGTATAAAACGCCAAACTATTACGTACAGAAACTGCTTGCCAATAATATGGGCAGCTATACTCTTGAAGCCAATTTAACTTGCGCTACAGACCAAAAACTTTATCAAATAGCGTCTTTTGACACTGACACAAAGGATATTATTATAAAAACTGTAAATCCAAATGAAACCGAAAGTACAATAAATATAAATATTGATAACAATTTCACTTTAACAGGAAAAGCTGATATTCAATATATATCTTCTGATAAAGAAACAACTACAAATAATTTTACAAATGAGAATATAAAAGATGAAACAGAAGCTATTGATGTTTCAAACAGTATAAGTTATAATTTAAAACCATATTCTTATACAATATTCCGAATTCATACAAAATAGTTATATAGTAAACTTATTAAATAAATACATTTACTATATATAACTAACGCGCACGATTGCGGTAAAAACGTCGCTTTGGCGTCTTGCGACCGGCGTGATAAAAAACAGGAAACGAATTTATTCGTTTCCTATAAATAAATTCTTAAATTTTTATAAAATAAATTTTCAGGAGGTAATAAAATGAACTTTATTGACAAGGATTTTTTATTAAAAAATGAGACAGCTAAAAAATTATTTAACGACTATGCGAAAGAACAGCCCATATTTGACTTTCATTGTCATTTAAGTCCAAAAGAAATTTATGAGAATAAAAATTTTGAAGACATTACACAGGCATGGCTTGGCGGCGACCATTATAAATGGAGAGCTATGCGTTCCCTTGGAATTGATGAAAAATATATAACAGGGAAAGAAACAACAAGC
>CAYLJL010000068.1:6502-8123 GCA_964384005.1 uncultured Lachnospiraceae bacterium
TAAAATGTTGGCAAGAACAATTCAGTACGCAATCGGAAATCCTCTTTATCACTGGACACATTTAGAGCTTCAGAGATTTTTTGGAATCTATGAACCTCTTACAGAAGATAACGCTAAAGAAATTTTTGATAAAGTAAACAAACTTCTTCAGCAGGACGATTTCAAAGTAAGGGAGCTTATTAAAAAATCAAATGTAAAAATTGTTAATACAACAGACGACCCTGCGGATACCCTTGAGTATCATCAGCTTATTAAAGATGACCCGACAATCGATTTAAAGGTATTGCCGGCGTTCAGACCTGATAAAGCGTTGAACATTGACGCGAAAACCTTTACTGAATATATTAAAACTCTTGCCAACGCGGCGAAAGCGGAAATCAAAAGCTTTAAAAATCTTACAGACGTGTTAAAAAGCAGAATGGATTTATTTGAAAAAATGGGTTGCTGCGCTTCAGACCACGCTTTCACTTATGTACCTTGCACATTAGCGTCAGATGAGGAAATAGAAGCTATTTTCTCAAAAGCTCTTAACGGCGAAAAACTTGTAAAAGATGAAATCGACAAATATAAAACAGCTCTTATGCGTTTCTTGGGTGCCGAATATACAAAACGGGGCTGGGCGATGGAACTTCATATGAACATCAAACGTGACAATAACACAAAAATGTTTGAGAAAATGGGCCCTGATACAGGCTTTGACTGTATTTCAGACTGGTCGAGCGCGGAAGGTTTAACAAACCTCCTCGACGCCCTCGCATATAAAGACAATCTTCCCAAAACAATTATTTTTGCGGGAAACCCTGCCGATAATCAAGTATTCGGAACAATTTTAGGCTGTTTCCAGTCAAGCGAGGTTCCGTCAAAAATACAATTCGGAACAGCTTGGTGGTTCAATGACAACAAGGATGGTATGGAAGCACAGATTAAAGCGTTAGGAAATCTCGGCGTACTCGGAAAATTTATAGGTATGCTTACAGACTCAAGAAGTTTTCTCTCATACCCAAGACATGAGTATTTCAGAAGAATTTTATGCAATATAATAGGTCAGTGGATTGAAGACGGCGAATATGCCAACGATATAGAATTTGCCGGAAAACTTGTCGCTGACATCTGCTATAAAAACGCGCTCACATACTTTGGTATGGATAAATAAAAATTTATAACAAAAATATTTAAGGACGCCGCATAATAAATATGCGGCGCCCTTTCCAACAGGAGATTATAAAATGTATGAAAATATAATAACCGCAGTAAATGAACTTGTGAACATATCTCCCGAAACAGCCGCAAATAATTTAACCCTTTATGATAAAACAAAAAAAATACTTTCTTTGATGTATAAAAATATAGAAGATTTTCGGAATAATCTTCCGGAATTTGATAATTTAATTATATTTCTCCATTCTTTTTTATACTATATTGATAAAAACCCGGTAAATATAATTAATATGCAGAAAATCATTTCAGAGAGCGAAACAATTACCCACTACACAAAATTTTTCTATCTCTGGCAAATATCGTACATTGTTTTCTTAAATGCTGAAGTTTCAGCAGATAGTGAAATCAATAAATTATCAGAAGAAATTTATAAAAAAATCTTTCATTCTTTTAAATCCGAATT
>CAYLJL010000069.1:0-8037 GCA_964384005.1 uncultured Lachnospiraceae bacterium
TATTTTAATTTCCATCCGCTTCCTGTGTCTCCTCAATATAATTAAGCAAAGAGTTAATCATTTCTTCCCTTGTCAATTCTCCGGATATCTCAAAGCCGATTTTTTTACCATATTCAGCCAGTTCCCCTTTGGACTTCATTTTTCTTAAATCACTTTCCCCAAGAAAAACAGCCTGTTCCGGCTCATAAATATCAAATCCAGTAAATTCACCCCTTGAAAAAACAGCTCCCATCTCAATAAATCTAAGGATATCCTTTTCGGAAAATTCATTCCCAAGAATATCACCTTTTTTATACGTTTTTTTACGGCTTTTAATATTCACATCAGCGATATACATCTCATTCACCCCCGCTTTCAGACAGAACCACTCCGACATACCAGCCCGAGACGTCAAAAGGCATAGGGACAGGTCGTGAAGTAAGTCTTATCATCTGAATATTGTTATTCTTGTCAACCCATTGCTTCGGTACAATCTCCGCTTCGTATGTAACAAAACCCTCGTCGCTTTCAATCTGCGTAACCGCGCCGTACTCAATGCTTCCTATTCCGCCGCTGTCAGCCAAAATTATATGACCGTAGGGAATCATTGACTCTTCCTCGCCATCGTCGTTTATGAACCATTCGTCATAAGAATAAATATCAAGGTCAAGTTCCGCGATTCTTCCGAGGAAAGTCAGTGCCGGATTGACAACCCTCGGCTCAATAACAATATTTTTCAGATTCAATACATCCATAGCTTTTATCACGGAAGGGTTTGAAAGAAATACATCAGCTGATTCCGAACCCATAACGCAGATATCAGGGGCGGTTCCCGTCTGCCTGATTACAGTCCTTCTCCATTCCTTTAAATCCTGTACCGGGTTCACTGAAGCCGCCGACCAAAGCATATTGTCTGAAAGAACCATCTTATTCTCAAAGCCAAAATCAACAGAAACATCTATCCCGTCATCAGGAATAACGACACTGATTTTTCCGTTAAATAAAATTTCTCTCGCGAGCCATTCCGTTCTGTCAACAATCGCCTTTTCCAAATCCCTCAAATCTTCGGCAAGAAGCTCGTCCGCTCTTTCTTCGGGAGTTTTTCTGCTGTAAACATTTTCACCCAGTCCTCTTTTAACGATATCGTCAATAGTCATAATTCTTTCAGGGGCAAGCTTGGGAGTCGTGATTGTATTCGTGACAAAACCTTCCCTTGTCAGAATTTTACCGCCCTTTCTCGGAGCGACAAATGGCGCAAGCTTTCTTTTACTCCTTTTTACGTCAACTTCTATTTTTTCAGCGACGTGAGTTCTGTGAACTTTAAAAAATGTATCCGCAAAAAATGTTTTCATCGGATTTCTGAGTTCAATCGCCTCAAGCATTTCTCTTGTATTATAGTTACCCATTGAATTTTCCCCCTTTACTCCGCGACATTCTCAAGATAAATTGATAATTTCCTGAGTTCATACTCATAGTCGGAAATATCGGCCTCCTCAGCCGCAAAGACAGCGGAACGGTTAAACATTCCGGACAAATAGACAGTTGTATTAACTTTTTCGTCAGCCGTATCAACCGTATCCGCCAGAATTCCATATGGCACGGTATCAGACGATTCAGACGAACCCATAACATAAAACCTTCCGTCTGAGCTTTTGCCGATTAATGCGCCTCTTTCAACAATGCCCTGACCGCTTTCAAGTTCCGCAAATCCCTTTAAAACCGGAACCGCCGAACCGGCAAACAGTTTATCAGGAATAAATTCGCTTTCCTGTTTAAAATATTCCATTATTTCCTTCCTCCTTTGTTCATAAAATCAGCGAGACGTTTTATTCTTTTCTCTTTTCCACCGCAGGAAAGACTTTCCTGTGAATTTACATCTTTAACGTTCGATTCCGAATTATCAGAAATAATATCGGCAAAAGTTTTTGACGCAATGCTTTTGTCCGCTTTCAGCGCGTTAAAAGCAAGCTTCTCCGCCGGAATACAGTCGTCATACTTTGCCTTGTCAACCATTTTCCTCGGCAGATTTACCGCGATTTCATCAATGGCTTTCAGTCTTTCCCTTTCTTTTTCCGCCGCCTCTTTCCCGATTTCATTATAAATATCAGGATATTTGTCCCTGACTTCCTGTAACGTCATTGAAATTACCTCCTCTTTTTCTCTTTTGGTATCAAAAAAAGGCTCTTTTAAAGCCTTTTCCTCACATTTTTTATTATCTTTTATTTTCTCTTTCGGAAAATTTTTAAAATGTTCAATATCACATATAAAATTATTTGCAACAGCAAATCTTTCATTCACGAAATTCAAAAAATTGCTGTTTTCTGAATTTTCATATACCTCATCAATAATACCTTCTTCTAAGGCTTCTTTCCCCGTATACCATGTTTCATTACTCATTAATACGGATAATTCATCTTCGGTTTTATCAATCCTTGAAAGATACGCCTCAATAATCGACCTTTTAACCGCGTTTACTGAATTTTGATATCTGCTCAGTGCATCCGCGTCAAAATACCCCATAAGTGCGACGCTCGGATTATGAATCATAATTAATGAATTTTTCTCGGCTCTTATAGTATCTCCTGCCATAGCGACAACAGTGGCCGCGCTCGCGCATATTCCCTCGATTTCAACGTTAATATTAGCGGGATGTTTTTTTAACTGGGAATAAACCGCGTTCGCCGCGAATACATCGCCGCCTCCGCTGTTAATGTATACCGTAATATTTTTACAGTCGCCCAAATTTTTTAATTCATTTACAAAGTTTCTGTAAGATATACAATCTTCAGTAAACCACGGTTCTTCCGATACTATCTCACCGTATAAATATAATTCGGCATTGTTGTCAGCCAGATTTTTGAACTGCCAGAAATTACGCATTGTTTTCCCCTCCTGCATCTTTTACTTTTTTCATTTCCCTCGCCTCTCTTTCAAGCTGAACGGAATTCGTCATAAAATCTCCGCCCATAGTTTCAATAGTCTCAATTTCTCTTGTGCTGACTCCCAAGTCAACTCTCATCTGTGCCGCTGTAATCTCTTTTACCGGGTCAATCTGACCCTGTGCCGGTCCGTTCCATATACATCCGCACCACGCCTTTTTTACAGCAGGGTCAATAAAAAATCCGGGGGCGTTTATCCGTCCCTTCGCTACCGCCTCAGTGAGCCATAATTCATAAACAGGCTTGCAGAAATCATTGACAAGCCATACTCTTTTCATTTTTACAGCCTTAAAAAACTCTAAAAGCGCGGCCCTTGAAGCTGAATAGTTGGAATTAAAAGCTTTTATTAAAATCTCAACGGGAACTTCAAGAGCCGCGCCGATATATTTAGCCATTGAAGAAACAAATCCGTCAAAATTTATATTAGGTCTTTTAGCGTCGACAACGTCTATGCTTTCATCAGGGTTTAATACATTTATAGTTCCGGCGCCGAGTTCATAGTCGTTCGGGTCAGAACTCACCCTGTCATCGTCACTCATAAATCCGGCAAGAGGTATATCACTTGTGGGAGCGGTGGTTTTAATAAACAAGGAAAAAATACCGTTCAGAACAGCCGCCATAAGTTCAGCCTCCGCGTACCTCGTTAATTGCTTCAGACTTTCTATAACCGGAGCCAGATAAGGTATGCCCCGATACTGTTCGGGTCTTTCCGACTCAAATATCATTAAAAT
Organism: uncultured Lachnospiraceae bacterium; assembly: GCA_964384005.1. Lineage (GTDB taxonomy): Bacteria > Bacillota > Clostridia > Lachnospirales > CAG-274 > MGBC114079. The sequence continues at coordinate 3,650 of CAYLJL010000069.1, forward strand.
ATTCGGGATTCCCGTCTTTTTACCATAAGCTTCAACTCTTACCCATTCTTTTCTGATATTAAGACCTGAAGCCGGATACGTATTGCAAATATAATACGCCTCGGCTCCGCCCCTTGAATTTATTTCAACACCGTTATAAATTCTGTTTCCGTTTTCCGCTTTTTTCAGTAAGTCAACCTCCCTGCCTGTTGTATTCGGATTGCATATTCTGTCGCTTTCAATCAACCGCAGCCTTAAAGAGTATGGCATACAATTATTTTTCTCTGACTCAAAATCAATCAAAGCGCAGGCGTCGCCGTTTAAAAGCCAGTTCATACAAACAAGCTGCTGCATTTCATAAAAATCATTAACTCTTGTTATATCGCAGAATTTTGACTCTGCCCAAATCGCAAATTCTTTTTCTGCCTGTCTTTCCCAGACCTCGGCTTCGTCAACCGTCATCTTTAATTTTTCAAAATCAATTTTAGGTTTGGGCCTGAGTCCCGCCCCGATAATATTTGTCCTGTTTGTCTTTATAGCCGAAACCGCCAGGGGAGCCGACATATATAAGCTCCTTGAACGCTGTCTTAAAAGACTCAGATTTTTGTCAATATCCTCCTGAGGGCTTTTGCTGCTCGCCGTCCACCCTTTCATACTGTTTTTGCCGCGGCTCGCTCCGCCCTCGTCATATCCGCTGTTTACAATCCTTCTTAATTTAAGACGTTCCCTCGCCATCCGCCTTTTTTCTCCGTAAATAGGCGCAATGCTCTCAATTACGCTGTCTATTATATTCAAACTCTCACACCCTTTTAAATTTTCAGACACTCTCTTTACAAATCTCTCGGCAGACCCCTGAAAACTTTTCTCTTTCCCCCGTTATCCACATTTAATATTTCTGTTTCAAGTTCCTCAATAGCTTTTCTGATTTCACTCAAACTGGCCCGTGTAAGCTTTCTCGTTCCGAGCTGATAGCTTTGCCCCGTCAAAACAGCCATTTCAGCTTTATAATAAGCGTTGAGCCGTTTTTCAAGAATATCCTTTCTGCTAATCATAAACTAAGCCCCCTTTTTATAACTCCGTTTCGCTTTTTTATCGCAGGTCTGTCGTTTTTTTTCATATAATTAATGCCCGTATTAATTTTCTGTTCCAGAACGTCCCAATTTGGCCTCAGCAATTCAACCGCCGCCGTCGCATAATTTCTTATGTCAAGAGGTTCGTTTCTTACAGAGTTTGACTTCTTAATCCAGATGAGCTCTCTGTCGCCGTTTTTCTTATTTCTGATAACTCTTTGTTCAGATGTAAGCCCCTTAAAATATTCCTCATCATAGCCTTTATCAATACCTTTCGGAAAATGGCAGTACCCCGGCGACGGTTCTTTAATCTGCAGTCGTGACATAATCATTTCTTTCCCCGAATCAACGCCGAGAATAAATATTTTTACCTTTTCGCTGTTGTTTACGGAAGATTTGTAAATCAGCGGCAAACCCATACCGCCCATACCTTTTATGCCAAAAATATTTCTTTGTTTCCTATTCATATTTTTCAGAAACTTATATGTATCGGTCGTATACAAACCGCCTGTGTCAATAAAGGTACAAGCTGTCAGAAGTCCCGTACCGTCCGCAAAATAATATTCCTTCTGAAGATATTCTTCGAGGATATCCCACGCGCTTTGCTTTGTCATATCACAATATAATTTTTCGTATTTTATACCCCAGCTTTCATATCCACGCCCCCAACCTACTGTTTCAATTTCAAATCTGTCTTTCTGAACATCAACACCCGCGGTTAAAATCAAAACACCTTTCGGGAGTTCAGAATCAAAATCCTCACATCTCTGTAAAATACTGTTTTCATTTGCCGATTCGCCCCTTTCCTCCCACGTTTCACCAAGTGTAGTATTAATCCAGACCTTCAGAGGCTCCTGACTTCCCGTCTTTTCAGAATTGTCTTTAGCTTTTTTAAAATCATTAATAATCTCATCCCAATGTTTCCATGGTGAAGCCAACTCATTCAGATGAAATCCTCTTACTTTTTTATTATTATTTCCGGCAATATATTTACCTTTGCCGGATTTCCACTCAATTTCCGTAAACCGTTCACCGCAATACCTGCATTCCATAGTAATATCTTCAAATTTAATTTGCCTCCAGTTCAGCGGCTGATACTTTCCGCAGCAGGGACAAGGAAGACACCACTGTTCCATACTTGATTTTTCATATTCGGATTCTATTTTGGAAACGTTTTTTATTGTCGGTGTTGAAACTTTGATTTTCTTTCTGTTCCAAAAAGTATTTGTTCTTTTTTCAGCAAGTTCTACAGGTGAGCCTTCCGTCCCCGCTGAAGCAGGATAACGGTCAACCTCGTCGCACAATAAAATCCTTATAGGTCTTGAGGCAAGTCCCGCCGCTGAATTTGCTCCCGCTATAGTTATATGGCCTCCTGGAAATTTTTTATGCAGTATAGTATTTTCACTCATTTTGCTTCGCGCGTCCCTTACCTTCGATTTTAAAACAGGAGTATCCCTTATCATAGGAGCAAGCCTGTCCTTTGAAAAAGTCTGCGCCATTTCCAGAGTCGGCTGAATTACCATAATAGGAGCAGGGTCGTAATCAATATAATATCCAAGAATATTTAAAATTATTTCCGTCTTTCCAACCTGCGCGGATGACATAATAACAATATCGCTGCACTCATTATCATTAACAGCATTCATAATCTCCTTTTGGTACGGCGCTCTGTCGGTGTTCCATTGTCCGGGTTCCGCTGAAGCCTCGGCAGACAGCCGCCTGTATCTGTCCGCCCATTCAGATATTTTAAGTAAGGGAGGCGGCGCTATTATTTTAGCAATCTTCTGAAACAGGCTTATTGTTTTGTATTCCGCTTTCCGCTTCATAATATTCCTCCCTGCCATTTTCCGAAGCAATATATTCATTACCATAAAAATCTTCAGGATTGTAGTCTGAAAGCTCCGACAAAACACTTAAAACCTCGCTTGTCAGATAATCATTTATATAACCTGTATCTCTATTTGTAAGAACAGGAGAAACCTTCGCGGGTAAATTCATGAGACGGCTTTTAAATGATGACAGCATATCAGTCATAACCAACTCAACATCTTTTGATGAATGAACCTCGCCTTTCATTTTGGCAAGCTTAAGCTCGGCAATCAAACGATTTACGCGTTCTTTTTTGGCCTTTTCCTGCTCAAGGTCAAGTTCATCGTCCATAGCCGGAATGTCATTACTGTCATTGGCAAGCTTCAAGGTCAGAATATAGTTTTTAACGCTTTCCGCAAATTTATATCTTCCTTTTGCCGCTCGAACAAAAACACCTTCTTCTCCAAGCTGTCTGACTCTCCTGTCACTCACTCCGATAATTTCAGAAAGCACTTTTGACGAAACTGTTATCGCTGATATGTCGTTAATCTTTTTTGAATTATTTTCCATAAAAACACTCCTTCTAATCGGAAACGGCAGAAGCAGATTTTTGGCACAAAAATCTAACAGAATTTTGGGTCACCGAACCCGCGTTAAAAAATCCTGAACTCACAGTACCTTTTAAGAATCAGTAAGAATTTTGTGCAACTTGCATAAATTTAAAATCTTCTGAAAGTTACATATCTTATTATTGTGTAACATTCATTTTTAACTTTTCCTACATTAAATACACTCAAAATTTCAACCTGAAAGTTACCTCAACAAAATATGTAACTTTCAGCAATCCACATATAATTTATTTCCTGTTTTTAACTTCTGCTATAAGATAAACTTTTCATTAATTTATCTTTATCATCTTGCGTAAGTCCAATGTAGCGCCTTGTTATTGATACATCTGAATGTCCTAAAACTTCTTTAACGACTAAAATATCTTTTGTCTGTTTATAGAGAAAATAACCAAAAGTTTTTCTTAATGTATGAGTTCCTATTGAGTCAAGTCCGAATCTTTCTCCGGCGTCTTTCAAAATCATATACGCTCGTTGTCTTGTAATAGGTTTATTCAACCCTTTTCTTGAATTGAATAAATATTCATAATCTTTTTTATTTTTAATATAGCTGTCAAATATGTTTTTTAATTCTTTACATATAATAAACCTTTTTTCCTTACCTGTTTTTCTCTCTCTCATATAAATATATTGTTTGTTTCTTATATCTCTGACTCTTAATTTCAGTATATCTGATATTCGGAGCCCCGAATAAATACCAAATGAAAAAAGAACATAATCTCTTTCATTCTCTATTTTTAAATAATCCATAATATCATTAACTGTATTTATATCTCTGATAGGCTCAACTGTGTTCAAATATATCACCTGCTTGTTAAATCCTCTGTCTCATTCACTCAAAACTTTCTTTAATATTTCCATCGCTTTATTATGAATTCTGAAACAATGTGTATATGAATACTCA
>CAYLJL010000070.1:0-8007 GCA_964384005.1 uncultured Lachnospiraceae bacterium
AACCTTTTTGGCGTTGTCGGCTCTTTGAGTCATAGTGGCGATGCCCATATAACGGGTTTCCTGCTGAAAGCCCTCGTAATCTCTTAAAGCGGAAGTGGTATTTTTAGTGGAAACTCCGAAAGGTCTTACCTGCCCCTCTGAATCCTCGCAGTATAAAAGGATACCCTTTTTGTCAAATTCGTCAAGCTCTTCTTTTGTATAAACAAGGTCAAGAGGCATAATATTGCCGTCCTTGGCAAAATTAGTAAAATAATCAAAATCGTTTTTTTCATTTTTGCCTGTAATAATTACGTCAAGTTCTCTGGCGTAAAGAATCATACTGAATTTTTGGTCCATATCAACGGCTATGGTAGGGTCTTCTTCCGAGGAATAATAAGAAGTAAACCTAACGTCTAAATTTTCTCCCTCAGGAACAAACTTTTCGGTAAATGTATCGGAAAGACTTTCCGTCACGTCAGAATTTATGTAATTGTCATAAAAAGCAACCCATGTATAAGGTTTTGGGGAAGGATTTATAAAAACGTCGTTAATAAGCCAGCCGGTGACAATTACCACAAACATTGTCAAAAAAAACTGTACTCTGTAGTATTCCCATAAATGCTCAATCTTTTTTTTAAAGGGCATTTTTTTAAATTCATCAGTCATTGTATTGATTTCCTTTCGTATCAACGGAGTTTATTTTCTTAACAGCCCGCGGGAGAGCGTCCTTTGATGTTTTCCATGGTTCATCTTTGTATCTGTAATCGAATTTATTTATAAACCATTCGACTTCATCCTCGAGTCTTTTCATATTTTCCTTTTGCAGAGAAAAAACAGTTTTCAAAAAATCATTATACTCATCAGAAGAAAGAGCCGTCTCGCCTTTTTCAATAATCAAAGAAAAATGTTTAAGGCAGAATCCCCTTGAGTTTTTGACAATTTCTTTCATTTGTGGGTCAGACTTCCACATATAAAAAAAAGTATCGGTATATCTGTCAAAAGTATTGTTAATTCTGTTGCAAACAAAGCAAGAATTTGTTATATTATTAAGATATGAGGAAACCGAATTGCCCGTTTTCCTGTTTTTCCCGAGAATTCTTTTTTTAGACTTTTGAGAATATAAAGAATTTATTTCCCTGTCGAGGTCGGAATTAATTTTTTGCAAATGGGTATATAACATCAAAGCCAGACCTAAACTATTCTGTTTTTCGTGCATTTGAGCTATATGCTTTTCGCAGAACCCGACCTTATCGGTTTCAAGGCGGATTGTGTCTGTCATATAAGCGGGGCCTAAAATATATTCGATTGATTCTTTTTCCAGGATATCGAACATATTGCAGAAAGGGCACTCTCCCCCCTCTGAAAAACCGTCGTTGACGGGAATAGTGTATATATGTTCTTTCAAGAAAACACCTCCGAAAGCGTATTTATAGTCAATCAACTTAAAAATAAACAAGTTCGGCGGTCAGAAATCCTTTTGCTCATTTTCAAGTTGATTAACTATAATACTAAACATCATTTTAAGTAACATACTTTCTTAATTATATCATACCTTTAAAAAGAAAGGAATAAAAAAAATGAAATATTATGAACAGGATAATAAAATAATAATGGAAAACCCCGACAGCTTTGATATTGAGCAGATACTTGAATGCGGACAATGTTTCCGTTTTAATAAGCTTGACTTCAGGGAATATATAATTATAGCCTGCGGTAAAGTTCTTCATATTAAACAAAAGGATAAGGAAGTTGTTTTTTATCCGTGTACAAAAGAGGATTTTGAGAACATATGGACAAAATACTTTGAGCTTGACAGAGATTACAGCAAAATAAAAATCGTGCTTTCAGAAGATGAGATTTTAAAAAAGGCGGTTGCCTTTGCCCCGGGTATAAGGATTTTAAGGCAGGACCCGTGGGAATGTCTTATATCCTTTATAATTTCGCAGAACAACAGGATACCGATGATAAAACAAGTAATAAAAAACATATCTGAAAGATACGGAGAAAAATCGGGAGATTATTTTTTGTTTCCGACTGCTGAACAGCTGAAAAAAGCCACCGTAGAGGAATTAATGAGCTGTAAGACGGGCTTCCGTGCGAAATATATTATTGACGCGATAAAAAACATTTCCGAAAAAAGAGTTGATTTCAGCGAGCTTGAAAACCTTCCGACACAGGAGGTAAGGCAAAAGCTTATGATGATAAAAGGCGTCGGTGAGAAAGTGTCCGACTGTGTAATGCTTTTTTCAATGGATAGAAAAGATGTATTTCCGACAGATGTATGGGTAAAAAGGGTGATGGAATATTTTTACTTTGGCGGGAAAGACGCAAAAATAAAAGAAATACATAAATTGGCCGATGAAAAGTTCGGTAAATACGCGGGTTTTGCGCAGCAATACCTCTTTCATTACGCGAGACAAATGAAAATAGGGATAAAGTAAAAATATGAAATTTAAAGTAAATAAAGGAAAAACGGAGTAAATAGAAGAAAATACTGTATAATATTTATAAAACGGTTAAAAACAGCTGTTTTATGGCGTTGCATAAATAAACCTGTTATTCTAATATATTATTTGTAATTAGCACTCTTATTTAGTGAGTGCTAACAAAACGAAAAATATTTTTTTGATAAAACTTGGGAGGTAATGCAAAATGAATCTTAAACCTTTGGGTGACAGAGTTGTCATTAAACAGTTAGAAGCGGAAGAAAAAACAAAATCAGGGATAGTCCTTCCGACACAGGCAAAGGAAAAACCTCAGGAAGCGGAAGTTGTCGCCGTAGGTCCCGGTGCGAACGTTGACGGAAAAGTTGTTCCTATGCAGGTTAAGCCCGGAGATAAAGTAATATATTCAAAATATGCGGGTACTGAAGTTAAAATTGACGGTACAGAATATATTATTGTAAAAGAAAGCGATATTTTAGCTATAGTAGAATAAAAATAGCGGAACAAAAATAATCAGGAGGTTTAGTAAAATGGCAAAAGAGATTAAATATGGTATTGAAGCAAGGTCAGCTTTGGAAACAGGTGTAAATAAACTTGCGGACACAGTTAAGGTCACATTGGGCCCGAAAGGCAGAAATGTTGTTTTAGGCAAAAAATTCGGTTCTCCGTTAATTACAAACGACGGCGTCACAATAGCGAAGGATATAGAGCTTGAGGACCCGTTTGAGGATATGGGGGCGCAGCTTGTAAAAGAGGTTGCCACAAAAACAAACGATATTGCGGGAGACGGTACCACTACGGCTACGGTTCTCGCTCAGGCAATGATTACGGAAGGTCTTAAAAACATTACAGCGGGCGCGAATCCCGTTATTTTAAGAAAAGGTATGAATAAAGCCACAGAAGCCGCTGTTGAGGCTATCGTCGGTATGAGCCAGAAAGTCGACGGAAAAAATCATATAGCGAGAGTTGCGGCAATTTCAGCGTCAGACGAGGAAGTCGGAGAAATGATTGCGGACGCTATGGAAAAGATTTCAAACGACGGGGTTATTACCGTTGAGGAATCAAAGACAATGAATACAGAGCTTGAGCTTGTAAAAGGTATGCAGTTTGACCGAGGATATCTTTCAGCGTATATGTCAACCGATATGGAGAAAATGGTTGCTGAGCTTGACGACCCGTATATACTTATCACAGACAAGAAAATTTCAAATATTCAGGACATTCTGCCTATTCTTGAGCAGATAGTTCAGGAAGGCAAAAAACTTTTAATCGTCGCTGAGGACATAGAAGGAGAGGCTCTGACCACTCTTATTGTGAATAAATTAAGAGGAACATTTACTTGTGTGGCTGTAAAAGCGCCGGGCTTTGGGGACAGAAGAAAAGAAATGCTTCAGGATATCGCCGTTTTAACAGGCGGTACGGTTATTTCCGAGGAGCTTGGATATGACCTGAAAGAAACCACGGCAGACCTTTTGGGACACGCCAAAACAGTCAAAGTATCAAAAGAGAACACAATAATTGTTGACGGAGCGGGAGATAAAGACGCGATTTCAGCAAGAGTAAATCAGATTAAAGAAAGTATTTCCGTTACAACTTCCGACTTTGATAAAGAAAAGCTTCAGGAAAGACTTGCTAAGCTTGTCGGCGGTGTTGCCGTTATAAAAGTAGGAGCGGCTACCGAAACCGAGCTTAAAGAAAAGAAACTCCGTATGGAGGACGCTCTGGCGGCTACCCGCGCTGCGGTTGAGGAAGGAATAATAAGCGGCGGCGGCGCTGCGTATATCCATTGTATAGGAGATGTTCAGAAAGTTGTTGACAGTCTTGAAGGAGACGAGAAAACAGGCGCCGCGATTATCCTCAAGGCGTTGGAGGCTCCTCTCTGCCAGATTGTAAGCAATGCGGGACTTGAAGGCGCCGTAGTTGTAAATGAGGTTAAGAATAATTCAACAAATTCTTATGGATTTAACGCTCTTACAGGCGAATACGTTGATATGATTGAAAACGGTATACTTGACCCTGTAAAAGTTACAAAGAGCGCGTTGTTAAACGCTACAAGCGTAGCTTCAACACTTCTTACAACAGAAGCGGTCGTTGCCGAGCCTAAAGAAGCTGAACCGGCGATGCCTGCCGGCGGTCCGGGTATGGGAATGATGTAAAAAAAAGCGTGCCGACAAAGTCGGCACGCTTTTTTAGTTTCCGTAACACTCTAAGCTTTATAATCCACCCAATCAAATTTAGCGTCAACAGTTTTCTCATTTCCGCCGTTATAAGCATAAATTCCCACAAGAGTACCCGTATGGTGCTTTCCGACGGTCACACCCTCGTCGCACAGGAAATAACAGCGTCCCACACAACCCACAAGAATCCAGTTCTCATTGTCAAGACTGTAGAAAAATTCTCTTGTCTGTTTAATAACCCTGACCTTGAGATAAACGGTTTTTGTTCCGTCTTTAAGTGAAACCTCTCCCATAATGCTTTTTTCGGCGTTTCTGTTTTCGTAAACCCTTATTTTCAAACCGCCGTCATAAATCATACAGCATTTAATGTGGTTATTTATACCGTAATAACAAGTAATACCGGCTTGCTGTCCGTCCGCGAAAGGTTCAAACTCAAGCTTGGCGGAAAGGGTATAAGAAAGTTCCGTCTCACGTCTTACAAGAGTGTTGTAGGACTTTCTCTCACAAAGGTCGTATTCTCCCGCCTCAATAGTAAAATATCCTTTATTTTTTGTAAGGGAAATCTTATCATTTCTGGGGTTTCTTACAAATTCCCATTCCAGACTTAATTTATCATCATCAAAATCGTCAAAAGTCTTTTTCTCATATTCCGTCCATGGAAGTCCTGTCGGAGCCTCGTTTTCCACAGACGGACCCTTGCCGTCGTTTACTATAAACCAGCCGTCGTCAGTCCACGTCACCTTGTCAAGACCTGTTTCCCTGCCGACGGTGGTATATTTGCCCTCGTTGGCGCGTCCGCAGAGATAAGTTACCCACCATTCGCCGTTCTGAGTAAGAACAAGGTCGCCGTGACCTGAGCGCTGAAGTTCGGCGTCAGGGTCGGTTTGTTTAAGAGCGGGGTTATATGGTGAGGATTCATACGGGCCCATAATACTTTTGGCGCGTCCGACGCTTATCTGATGACCGAATCCCGTACCGCCCTCGGCAACGATTGCATAATACCAGCCGTCTTTTTTAAGTATGTGAGGGCCTTCGGAACAGCGAAGTCCTGTTCCGGGCCATACATTTACCGTCGGTTCTGCGATAGAACAGCAGTCGTCAGAAAGCTTTGTAATTGTGATACCGGGAGCGGTAACACAATAATGGGTTCCGTCGTCGTCAACGAAATGGGACGGGTCTATATGGTCGATATCAAGGACTACAGGCTTTGAATAAGGGCCTTCGGGAGTTTTCGACTTCATAAATAATGTATGACGGAGTTTTCCCGTTGTATTTTCGGGAGGGTCGTTAAGTCTCAGTGTAGCGAAAACATAAAACTCGCCGTTAAAATAGGAAATATCCGGCGCCCAGATTCCGTGAGAATCGGAAGTATCTGTTAAAAACAAATCATCATTTTCAGTAATAACGTGACCAATCAGTTCCCAGTGAACCAAATCTTTTGAATGATGGATAGGGATAGCCGGGAAATACTGAAAAGACGAATTAACCATATAATAATCGTCGCCCACTCTTACGACAGAGGGGTCGGGATAAAAACCTCTTATAACAGGATTTTGATATGTACTCAAAATAAACATCTCCTTAAAATAAACAGTTTATCGTATATATACGCCGCCTGGCAAATACACGCATAAATTATAGGAAATACCGACAAATTAAAAAATAAAAAATAATTTTTCAAAAAAAATGACACTAAACGTAACTTTTAAGTTTGAAAAATTATTTTTATTATCCTTTGTGCGGTGTTTCCCATATATCCTGTGATTAAAAATCATCGGATATATAAAAAACCGCCGCGTATACGCTTATTTGGTAAATATATATGCCGCCGCGGCGGCGGCGCGCTTTAACCGCTGTCTATATAATCATATATTTTTTTCAATTACTTGTCAATACAAATCACCAAATTCGGCAAATTTTACAAAAAAAAGATGTACGTATACACTTTGGCCCCGATTAACTCATAAAGCTATAATAGACTTTATTGCTGTAAATTCGGCTGCTTTTCATTTGTTTTCAGGAGTCTCCAAATCATGGGGGAAACGTTAAACTCTTTAAGTAACCTTTCATAATTTTCGATATCCTTTTCGGATTTAATAAAATTCTCTTTTTTAACCGCTCTTATCATAATATTTTTAGGGGTATGCTCCATATCTATAAATTCAAGAACAGAAGTTTTATACCCGGACAGTTTCAGAGCCTCCGCCCTGAGTCCGTCCGTAAGCAGAGCGGAAAATCTCTCTTTTAAAATTCCGTAGGAAAGGATATTGTCAAGAGTATTGTTTTTAACTTGTCCGAACAATTCATGCTGACAGCACGGGACACACATAATAACCCTGCATTTTCTGTTAATCCCGTAAGCGATAGCGATATCCGTGGCGGTATCGCAGGCGTGCAGAGTAATAATCATATCGACTCTTTCGGAAACGTCAACACCGGCGATATCTCCGGCGAAAAACTGAAGACGTGAAAACCCCGACTTTCCCGCTATAGCATTACAGTTATCAACCACATCTTTTTTAAGGTCAAAGCCTTTTATAATAACATTTTTCTTTTTAATAACATTAAAATAATAGTAAACGGCAAAAGTAAGATACGACTTTCCGCAGCCCATATCCAGAATAACGCCGTTTTCGGGGATAAACCTTTCGACGTCGGCTATCATCTCGGTAAAACGGTTAATTTGTCTGAATTTTTTCTGCATAGAATTGTGAACTTTGCCGTTTTTGTCCATAATACCCGTTTCAAAAAGCCAGTCGGCATAAACTCCCTCTTTAATGATATAATTTTTTTGTTCATTGTGTAAAGCCGCAGTTTTAAGCTTCCGGTCGTTTTCTTTAAGTCCTGTAATTCTGAACATTCTTTTTTTGTTCATAAGCAAAGTAATAAATTTATCGGCGGACAAATTACATTGTTTAAAATTTTCGGACATAATGGAAAGTATTTTATCGGCAAGTCTGTCAAAAGCGTCCTTTTTACAATCATCATCAATTATAATATTTTCATGAATGACCTTTTTATCAATAAAATAAGAAATCTGAAATCCTTCTCCGCCCTTAACAGCGGTTTTGGAAACAACCGCCTTAAAACAAATTCCCTCACCCCGTTTCAAAGGTCTGCTCAAAACCGCTCTGTCAAAAAAATCAAAATCAATCGTACTCAAGAGCTTTTTTTTAATTAAAGTAAAATCCTCCATAAATTTTAATCTCCTCACAGCAAATCATAAACCTTTGTGTTCCTGTGTATATATAGTATTAACATTCAACTAAAATATCGTCAAGGTTAGCGCATATCAGAATCAGGTCATCACCAATACATTTAATATCCCCCCAGCAAATGTGATACTCATGGGCGTGGCCAAAAATCCCAAAAAGCTTTCCGCCCGCGGGAACGATAAGTTTTTTGAC
>CAYLJL010000071.1:0-224 GCA_964384005.1 uncultured Lachnospiraceae bacterium
GATGTCGTAAGACATCATCATGAAAATTGGGATGGAAGCGGTTACCCCGACGGACTTAAAGGAGAGGAAATTCCTTTGGCCGCGAGAATTGTCAGAATTATTGACAGTTACGATGACCTTTTGGGACAGAGATGTTATAAAATGCCTTTGTCAAGGGAAGAAGCTCTTGAAAAAATGCACGAACAGTGCGGTATACGCTATGATCCATATTTATTGGATATTTT
>CAYLJL010000071.1:234-7948 GCA_964384005.1 uncultured Lachnospiraceae bacterium
AACAGCTCAGAAACGAGCAGTATTTTGTTGAATATGATTCGTTAGAAAATTAATATGTTAGATGTTTTGATACAATATTTTACAGCTGTGTTCAATAAGCGATTCAAAGGTATACGGACAGCTTTTGCAATAGAAAAATGTTCCAAAAAATCAGAAATTTTCAAGAGTTTATTTCTATCGGTAAGTGTGGAGCGGTGTTGACAAATTTCTCGAAAGGTTGTATAATTATGCTGTATTTTTGGAGGTGAATTTTAAATTTAAAATGGTATGTGCGGTATTTTGCTTATATCTATTTTTTTTAACCTCTTTTCCGATATTTTAATTGAATACCTTTCAGACCCACTCTGTATGAGCCTGAAAGAGCCGGGAAATATTTGTATGAACAAGGGCGCGGGCTGTTTTGCGAGAGTGTGGAGTTTTGCGTATGTATTCTTAGAAAAAGTTACTTTTGAAAGGAGTAATAATTTTGATAACGGATAAAGAATTTGAGCATATTGTTTTTTATGTAAAAAGTAAATACGGTATAGATTTAAGCCAAAAAAAGGTTTTGGTGAGCGGAAGACTGGAAAATTATCTGGTTCGCAACGGATATGCGAGTTATGACGAATATATGAAGAAGGTTGAGTCAAATCCGGTGGGGCCTGAAGCTAAAAATCTTATTAACGTACTTACGACAAACCATACATATTTTATGAGGGAAAGCATACATTTTGAATATCTGAAGAAAATTGTATTGCCTCAGGTTAAAGCAAAGGCGTCGAAAAGTAAGGAGGTCCGGATGTGGTCGGCGGCATCGTCTACCGGTGAGGAACCTTACACTCTGGCAATGATTTTATACGATTATTTCGGAGCGGAACATGATTCATGGGATACGAGAATACTGGCTACAGATATATCGACAAGAGTACTTGAACACGCTGTAAAAGGAATTTATCTGAAGGAACATATAAAACCGCTTCCTGATAATTGGAAAAGACGTTTTTTTAAGCAAATAAGCGAAAATGAGTTTAAAGTAAAAGATGAACTTAAAAAAGAGGTTATTTTCAGACAGTTCAATCTTATGGATAATTTTAACTTTAAAAAACCATTTCACGTTGTTTTTTTAAGAAATGTGATGATTTACTTTGAAGACGATACAAAATATAAATTAATTGAAAAAGTATATAACTATATGGAACCGGGCGGATATCTGTTTATAGGAACTACGGAGAGTCTTGATAAAAACAAAACGAAGTTTCAGTATGTAAAGCCTTCCATGTATAAAAAATAGAGGAGGATATTATGAGAAAAATAAGAGTTCTGGTAGTAGAGGATTCACTATTTTTTCGTAAGATGCTCGTAGATGCTCTTAATGCAGACCCCGGTATTGAGGTTGTGGCAGAAGCGAAAGACCCTTATGAGGCGAGAGACGCTATTGTAAAATATAATCCGGACGTAATGACTCTTGATGTGGAACTTCCCAGAATGAACGGGATTGAATTCCTGAAAAAGTTGATGCCTCAGCATCCGCTTCCAGCTTTGGTACTCAGCGCTCTCGACAATAAAGTATTTGACGCTCTTGAGGCGGGCGCAGTTGATTTTATAAATAAACCTGATGGCTCAAACCGGAAACTTGTTGAAATATTTTTGAAAAGTGAAGTGCCCGCAAAGGTTAAAATCGCATCTACCGCAAAAGTAGGAAAGTATAAACAGCCTGATATTGGCAGTATAGGCGGAAGAATCAGCGACACGGGAAAACAGTGCGTTATTGCTATAGGCGCATCTACCGGAGGAACAGAGGCGATTTATGAGGTTATACGCAAGTTTCACAGGGATATTCCGGGAATCGTAATTGTTCAGCATATGCCTCCCGGATTTACAAAAATGTATGCGGAAAGGCTTAATAATCAGTGCGAGGTCGCCGTGAAAGAAGCAAAAACCGGTGATAAGGTGCTTCAGGGGCAGGTGTTGATTGCGCCGGGAGATAAGCATATGCGTATTGTTAAGCTCGCCGGCGAGTATCAGGTGGAGTGCAGAGGTACCGACAAAGTAAGCGGGCATTGTCCTTCTGTAGACGTTTTGTTTGATTCTGTCGCTAAAAATGTGGGAAAAAACGCTCTTGGCGTTATTTTGACGGGAATGGGAGGTGACGGGGCAAAAGGTCTTTTGAAAATGAGAAAGGCAGGGGCTAAAACAATCGGACAGGATGAGGCAAGCTGTATTGTATACGGTATGCCAAAAGTTGCCTATGATTTGGGCGCGGTTCAGTATCAAGTGCCGCTGACTTCGGTTTCGGGTAAAATATACGGACTGTTAAGCAAGTAAAAGATAAATGTTAAAAAAGGGGTGTATACCACAATGAAAATATTATTGGCGGAAGATGATTTCGCAAGTCGTAAGTTTATGACCAAATATTTGGCTCAGTTCGGGAGCTGTGATGTGACAGTAGATGGTGAAGAAGCGGTCGACGCGTTTATGATGGCTCTTGAGGATGAGGAACCCTATGATTTAGTATGTCTTGATGTGATGATGCCCGTTCTGGACGGATATCAGGTTTTGAAAGCAATTCGCGACATTGAGGCTCAGAAAGGAATACCTAAGAAAAAATGCTCAAAGGTCATTATGACGACGGCTCTTAATGACGAGTCAAATGTAAAAATGGCTTTTGAGCTTGGATGTGAGGCTTATTCGGGAAAGCCTATTGATGAGGAAAAATTTGAGAAGGTGTTGAAAAAGCTGGGATTGATTGAATAAATGTAATATTAAAAATCCTTTAAGAATGGAGAAGAAGTATGTCAGAGGAATTTAATGCAGACGGTATGCTTTCCATGTTTTTATATGAGAGCAGTCAGCTTCTTGAAAAACTGGAGGGCATAATTTTAGAAAAGAAAGATGAAGAATCCTTAGACGATGCCGATATTAATGAGATTTTCCGTATTATGCACACTATAAAAGGCTCATCGGGAGTTATGATGTTTGAAAATATTACTAAAACTTCTCATAAGCTTGAAGATGTATTTTATTATTTAAGAGCATCGCATCCCGACAATGTTCCTCATATGGAGTTAGTGGAAAAGGTGCTTGATGTATCTGACTTTATTACAGGCGAACTTGATAAAATCCGGGACGGTGAAGAAGCCGACGGAGATGAAAGCAAACTTGTAAAAGAGTTGGATGATTTTTTAAATCGTATTAAGGGTGAAATACAAGATCAGGGAATCAGGCTGCCACGTGAAAATAAGCATGACGAACCTAATCAGTTTTATATTGCTCCTGTAGCTGTGGAAAGCAGTCATTTCTATCAAATTGTCATTCATTACAGAGAGGATACTCAGATGAGCAATATCCGCGCTTATTCCGCTACTTATGCCCTTAAAGAGGTCGCGGAGGATTTACTGTATCAGCCTGAGGATATTATAACAAATGAGGAAAGCGCCACAGTTATCCTACAAGAGGGATTTCATATTCTTTTGCAGACAAAAATCAGTAAGGATGAAATAATATCTCTTATTGATACTTCGGAGGCTGAAAGAATTGACGTAGATGAAATTACAGCGCAGGAATTCACAAATGGATTTAACGAAACAGCGGCGATAGATGCTCCTTCGGAGAAGAAAAGCGATAATGTGACTGAAGAAGCCAAGCCTGTAAAAGAGGAAAGCAAAAAGCCTACACCGGGAGATTATGTTGTTAAAACAAAAGAAACGGGAAAGGGAAAAACTTTAGCTAAAAATCAGCAGAAACATCAAAGCATTATAAGTGTCAACGTGGAAAAAATGGACGCGCTGATGGATTTAATCGGTGAAATTGTTATTGCGGAAGCGGTGGTACTTCAGAATCCTGATTTAAAAGTGCCGGGTCTGGACCTTAGTAATTTTCAAAAGGCGTCTGCTCAGCTTTCAAAAATTACGACGGAGCTTCAGGAAGTAATAATGTCTATGCGTATGATGCCTCTTGTAAATGTTTTTCAGAAAATGAAGAGAATTGTATTTGACGTATCCAGAAAACTTGGTAAGGATATTGAACTTGAAATGATTGGCGAAAGTACGGAGGTAGATAAAAATATTATTGAGCAGATTTCAGACCCTCTTATGCACCTTGTAAGAAACTCCGTGGACCACGGTATAGAAGACTCTCCGGAAGACCGTATTAAAAAAGGAAAATCCGGAAAGGGCAAAATTACTCTGGAGGCGAAAAACGAAGGAGGAAAGGTATATATAAGCGTTAGCGATGACGGAAAGGGACTCAATAAGGAAAAACTTTATCAGAAAGCTTTAAATAACGGGCTTATATCATCAAATAAGGATATTACAGAGTTTTCTGACGGTGAAATTTACCGATTTATAACGTTACCGGGATTCTCTACCAAAGAAACAGTCACTGAATACTCCGGCAGAGGCGTAGGCATGGATGTTGTTGTAAAAAACATTCAGTCTATCGGCGGAAAACTTGAAATAGATAGCATTGAGGGCAAAGGCTCTGTAATGACTCTTGTAATACCTTTGACGCTCGCTATTATTAACGGTATTGTTGTCCAGGTAGGCGGTTCTTCTTTTGTGTTAGAAACCGCTTCAGTAAAGGAATTTGTAATAATTGAGGAAAATAATATATTGCGAGAACCGGGCGGAGATGAATATATTGTTTTGAGAGGCGAATATTTTCCGTTTATACGTCTGAACGAAATATATAATCTTCCTGCTGAAAACCAGGAAAATGAAGGTATCGTTGTTGTATTGGAGCATGAAAACAGACAGGTTTGCGTTATGATTGATAATTTGCTTCAGGAACAGGAAATTGTTGTCAAGCCGATTCCCTCTTACGTAAAACGAGTAAACGGAATTTCAGGCTGTACGCAGCTTGGAGACGGAAGTATCGCACTGATCCTGGATATTGCCGGATTAATACAGGATGAGGAAAGGAGTTAATATATGGCAGAGCGATTAAGCGAGGAACTGTTAGAGGAAGAAGATTCTCAAAAAGGAAAATTTATGACATTCAGGACAGGAAAAGAATACTTTGGCATAAGTATCAGTTATGTAAACGAAATTATATGTATGCAGCCCATAACCGCAATGCCTGAGGTAGAAGATTATATAAAGGGTCTTATAAATCTTCGGGGAAAAATTATTCCTGTGATTGATGTACGTGTAAGATTTAAAATGGAACCGGTTGAATATACAGACAGAACGTGTATTATTGTTATAGATGTAAAAAATACAGTCATTGGTTTAATTGTGGAAAAGATTGCAGAGGTAGATACGATAATGGACGAGGATATTGTGCCTCCTCCTAAACTTGGACGCAAGCTCAATGAGCATGATAAATATGTTTACGGGTTGGCCAGAACGGGAAATTCTGTTAAATTGCTTTTAGACCCTGAAAAACTTATAAAAGAAGAAGTTTTAGAGACTCTTGAAGATATTCAGGAGGAAGGACAAAATCAAGAACAAGAAAACGGAGGTAATTTATAATGGGTAAATTTTCAATTCGTAATATGTCAGTAAGAACAAAAATTACGGTTTTTAGTGTTATAATGTTGATTTTTATGATAATTATCGCAGGTTCAGGCATTTATGTATCTTCAATTATGGACAGTGCGAGAGAAGAACTGCATATCAATTATGGTAAAAACGCTGTAGTTCTGCAAAATGCTTATAGTGATTTCTGTCAAGTAAAAATTGGTATTAGAGATTTGATTTATGTATACGCAGATGAACCCGAAAAGTATGAAGATTTAATTACCAGTACAAACCAATATATAGCCGAAGTGACTGAACAGCTTGAAATTTTTTCAAGTAATCTTGACGCTTATGATTCTTCTGTAGCGGAGAATTACAAAGCTCTTGGCGGATATATTGAACAATATATAAACGCGGTTAATGAAGCGATTGAGGATGTTGCCAAAGGCAGGATTGATGAAGCAAGGACTATGCTTAAAACTCAAGCTGTTGTATACGCAAGCAACGCGGAAAAAGCGCTTGACGAAATGGTGGCTGAACTTGATAAAGAATCATCTGAAGAAGACGAGATAATTGACCGTCAGATTCAGTGGCTTTATGTTGTTATTTTGGGAGCGTTTGCAATCAGTGTTATAATTACATTTATTTATGCTGTCAGATTAATAAAGGTAATTACAATTCCTGTTAAAAAGTTATCAAGAGCAGCACAAAAACTTGCACTTGGCGATATAGATGTTGATTGCGTTAAAGAAAATAATGACGACTTGGGCGAGTTAATGGATAAATTCGCTGAAATGGCGACTACAATTCAAGAACAGGTTAGAATTACAGAAACTGTTGCAAAAGGTAATTTAGACATTCAGGTTGAACCCAAAAGCGAATATGACGTTTTAGGAAAAGCTCTTAGAAAACTTGTTTTAGATAACAACGGAATGCTTTTGAACATAAAAGAAGCTTCTTCTCAGATAACTGTTGGTTCAGAACAGGTTGCGAATGCAAGTCAGGCTCTTGCGCAAGGCTCAACACAGCAGGCAAGTGCTCTTGAGGAAATAACAGCTTCTATTGATGATATTACAAAGCATACAAAAGAAAACGCAACAGAGGCAAGTTCAGCTAATAATCTTGTAATAAGCGTTAAAGATATGGCTTCAATGGGGAATAGCAAAATGCATTCTATGATTGATGCTATGAATGATATTAACGAGTCATCAAGTACTATTTCAAAGATTATAAAAACTATTGACGATATTGCTTTCCAGACAAATATTCTTGCTCTTAATGCCGCTGTAGAGGCCGCGAGAGCAGGCGTTCACGGTAAAGGCTTTGCTGTTGTGGCTGAAGAAGTAAGAAATCTTGCCGCTAAAAGTGCTTCCGCTGCAAGTGAAACAGCTGAAATGATTCAAGATTCTATTCATAAAGTAGGTAATGGTACAAAACTTGTGGAAGAAACGGCTAAATCTTTAGATGAGATTGTTAAATCTATTGATGACGTCGCTGATTTAATTGGTAATATTACTGTTTCCTCGAATAATCAGGCTACCGCTATTTCTCAGATTGACCAGGCAATTTCACAGGTCGCTTCTGTTGTTCATACAAATGCCGCAACAAGCGAACAGTGTGCAGCTGCAAGTGAGGAATTATCAAATCAGGCTATAGAACTTAAAAGACAGCTTGGCAATTATAATCTTTCAGTAAAAAGAGGAGTTTCTGAAAGCAGTTATTCAGATGATTCAGATAACAATTATGAGGATATTATTTCTCTCGACGGCGGTTTAGATAAATATTGATTTTTAAATATATAAATTCCGCGGTTATGCCGCGGAATTTATATTAGCAGATAGTATATTAAAGCAAAGGCTTTTTGTTACTTATAAAAATGTTTGATAAAAAATTGATTTGCAGGGATTAAAATTATTTTTTGTGAGAAGTTTACTTTTCAGATATGCCAAAAAGAGGCTGTCGCTTATTAAAAAATTTTTTGTTAATGCGACAGTCTTTTTATACTTACATTATAAATTAAACAATAGGTAAAGTTGGATTGAGCAAACACGTTTTGAGTAGGGTAGTGAACAGTTAAAGCGGATTGACGAAACAGGCGGTAAAAATGTAATAAAATCATTGGAAAATGTTGCGCCCGTAAAATATTTTTTTGATTTTATATGTTTTATCCGGTATTTAAAGTAAGGATTATAGCAATCCAATTTATTAATAAAAAAATTTTAAGGAAAGCGAAGCTTTCTGTTATAAAGTTTAGGGTCAAGCTCTTTTCAATAAGC
>CAYLJL010000072.1:0-7905 GCA_964384005.1 uncultured Lachnospiraceae bacterium
GTGCAGGAAATGCTTGCATTTCCTGCAAGCGTGTCGACTTTTTCGACACGCTGAATGGGGTAAGCTTTGCTTACCCCATTTTCAGCCCGCCTCCTTTTGCTCATTTTCAAGTTGATTGACTATAACAAATAATTGGTATATTGTGTATATATTATCAATAAAATAAACTTATAAAACTAAGGAAATAGCAAACAATTCAAAAAAATAACTTTAGTCTGGGGGGGGAATTTTAATGTGTACGGCAATAACTTATAAAACAAAAAACTTCTATATGGGGAGAACTCTTGACTATAATTTTTCTTACGGGGAAAAAGTAACTATAACACCTCGGAATTATCCGTTTAATTTCAGCAGACTCGGACAAATGGAAAAACATTATGCGATAATAGGTATGGCACATATTGAGGATAATTGTCCTTTGTATTACGATGGATTTAATGAAAGAGGACTTGGTATAGTCGGTTTAAATTTTGTCGGAAACGCCGACTATAAAGCTGAAGAAGAAAACAAAGATAACGTGGCGGCGTTTGAGTTTATTCCGTGGATTTTAAGTCAGTGCGCTTCAGTAGAGGAAGCGAAATATATGTTTAAAAGAATTAATATAGCGAAAATACAATTTAACACTAATCTTCCCATCGCCGACCTGCACTGGCTTGTCGCCGATAAGAAAGAAGCCGTTACTGTGGAATCCATAAAAGACGGTCTCAGAATATATGACAATACCGCGGGTGCGTTGACTAACAATCCTCCTTTCAATGAGCAGATGTTTCAATTAAATAATTATATGAGCTTGTCTTCAAAAGAACCGCTGAATAACTTTTGTAAGAAACTGCCGCTCCAAACATATAGTCGTGGTATGGGTGCTTTAGGCTTACCGGGAGATTTGTCGTCAGAATCACGTTTTGCCAGAGTTGTTTTCACAAAAATGAATTCTGTCTCAGGAGATTCCGAAACCGAAAGTGTCAATCAATTTTTCCACATACTCGGAACCGTAGACCAGACAAGAGGGTGCTGTGATGTGGGAGATGAAAACTATGAAATAACTATATATACTTCCTGCTGTAACGCTGATAGGGGAATTTATTACTATACGACTTATGAAAATCACCAGATTACAGCTATAGATATGTACAGAGAAAATATAAATGGTTATTCCTTAATAAGTTACCCGTTAATTCTTGAAGAACAAATAAAAATCCAGAATTATTAGTTTTCCGCCCGCGTCTGCTGTGGACCGTCATCTGTCAATAAAGCTTACAAATTTCCTTTCATTCTATAGCAATCCAATTTATTAACGTAACAACCTTTAAGGTTTGCCTCCGCACTTCTTTACGGCGCTTATAAAAAAAGCTTGACCTAAAAAACTACGCTTTTCTAAAAAAATAAATAGCGTTAATTTTATGGTTTACTATAAAACAGAGTTTAGTTTCAATACTTTTGCAGACAAATAAAAGTCCCCGATTACAATGGGGACTCAAAATACTAAAAAACCGAAAACTCAAAAAACATAAGCTTTCATATAGCAAAACAATAAAAAATGAACAAGATTACTTTTCAACCGCGTATCCATAACGCAGCTTTAATCTTCCAAAAAAGCCTTTGCTTAAATAAAGTTCTCTTTTAAGTTTCAATACGAAACAAGAGAGTGCGTATTTTTCGTCTTTACGAAGTTCCATGTTTCCAAATCTAACCTTTTGAATTAAAAAAATCGCTCTTTCATATCTGCTTTTTGAAATTCCTTGAAACTTTTTATTTACATCATCCGTCAACTCAAAGGGATGGTTATAATTTCCAATAACTCCGGCATACCGGAGAGTTTTTTGAATTTCTCCCGCATATAACCCTGCCAGCTTTTCATTCAAGAATTTACTTTCAAGCCTTTTCCGATATGAAATTCGGATAAACCTCTGCAATTCCAATATCAGATATAAGAAAAAACAAATATACAGAATAAATACGACTCCAGCCGGCAGCATTTTACCAAAAGGAAAATGACTGTCAGGTTCATCAGTTTCAGTATCGCTCCCAATATCCTCCGCGTTATCGGAATCAACATCAATACCGTCATCATTCTGTTTAGAGCTAATCTGATAAGCGGGTTTTCCTTCCACAATCTGATTTGTATATGTTTCAACATACATACCCGGAACTACCTCAACAGGCATCCAGCCGACTCCTGACACATACACCTCAACCCACGCGTGGGCATTCTTGTTTGTCAATACCGCCGTAGCAGTCTCATTCTCATCAGATACAACAATATCGTCTTCAACGCATCGATATCCCTCCACATAACGGGCGGGATATCCTGCCGCCCTGTAGGCCATTACAGCGGCGGAAGCAAAATGCACCGCGTTGCCGCGCTTTGATTCTGTCAAAAAACATTTTATAAAATCTTTTCTTTTTTCCATAGCCGGCGGAAATTCTGTATATTGCGTCTCATTGCGTAAAACCGTACGAATTTGCATTGTAATTTCGTTAAAATCCGCGTTTTCATCAATACCATCAGAGAAAAACATTTCATCTATAAGTGTTTTAAGTTCAGCATCTATATCCATGTATTTATCTTCCACAAAATGATGATATACAGATTCCGCACCGGCATATTTCCTTTGTTCCTCACTTTCCGGAAATTGTATCCATGTCGCCGTAACAATTCCGTCGGCGTTCTGCGGCGCGTCAATCACATCTTCAAATTCATATTCTCCCGCGCCAAAAAGCCTTTCCGACTGTACTTGCCAGTCCTTCCTTGCTTCAGAACCGGTTCCCTCCCATGAAACAGCCGAATAAGGAAGATAAACAAATTTACGGTAAGCGCCAATATTATTAATCTTAATTGTATTATATTCTTTTTCCGTATAGTCATCTTGATTTCTGTTAAGACTGTCATAAACCGAATATTGGGTCACCGGAGAAATCCCTTCCTGTTCAAGCCAGTCTATAATGCCGTCATACTCATTTTGATAAGCCTCCTTGTCAAGGGTTTTCCATTCATTTTCGGCATAGCTTCCGCCTATAAAGCCTATAAGATATAGGTTCTTAGGATAACTCATAGTAATCTCAAGGGTATCCTCGTCACCCTTTAAAAGAGAATCAGCCTTTTGAAGTTCCCCGTGCGGAAGAGTATCCTCTCCATATCTTATTTTTTCAACCTGCTCGCCAACTTCTTTTTTCCATAAAGCGATACTTTCCGAACCATTGTAATCTCTTGCCAAAAAAAATATACCGCCAAATATAACAAATGTAAGCAATATACATAAAAGTCCTCTGTAGCCGATTCTTCTCTGAGGAGTAAGTGAAAAAATAATACTTCCTAAAATTCCGCATATCATACACACTATACTCAGCCACATAGAGGACCGCCCCAGAATAAAACCAAACAGCATTCCCGCTATAATAACAGCTATAACACGTCCCTGCTTTTTTCTCACAATAAAATTGTTCAAAAGAGATGTCAGAGGAACCGCCGCAAGCATCCAGAATACAGCGGAACTAAACACGTTGTCACCGTCTGCGGAAAATATTCGTCCCTCAGTTTCAAATCTGAGATTCCATAACACGATTACTCTGTTCACAACGCCAAGAAATCCGCTGACAGTGGCAAGAATGAATACAAAAAAACATATTATGCTTATAATATATATTCCTATACCGAAAATTTTTTCAAATTTTTTAAGCCTTTCCGAAATATACCGCGATACTAATATCGCGCTGCCCACAAAAAATGCCGCCCACAAAACCGTGCCGTTATACATAATATCCCTAAGCGCCGACAAAAATCCCAAAAGCACTAAAAGAGTCAGTATAACCTCCGCTATCTCTACGGTGTACTTATATTTATCATCCGTTTTTTGTCTGAGGAAATTTCTTTCTTTTCTTTTAGTCATATTATATACGCACCTCTTATAACACTATATTATATATACTGTCCTGATAATTATCAACATTTACCGGAATTACCGTATAATCCATACGTGTCACATATTCCAAATTCTTGCCTTCAACCACATGAATAACCATAAGGTCCGCCTCATCCGCTATTTGTTTCAAAGAATCCTCATCATAGGTCGGAGTAATATATATAATCTTTGTATACTTATTTCTGTAATTGCCACGAAGAAATATATACGATGTATTGCCGCCGTTGTCTTCTTTTTGAATAGGTATATAAAGAAGATTTTCAGCCATCTGTTCATGGGTACGGAAGGAATTTACAGGAACCGTTTGAAGTTCGCGCATATAAATTCTTCCCACATTATGCTCAAGCCCCATCTCCATCATACTATAGCTTAAAGCTGTTGTAAGCGCTAAAACTCCATTGTTACATGAATTAGAAATATGTGAACCTTTTGACATTTTCATCATTTCATAAAGAATCAGAGTATTATAGTTGGAAGGACTTCCGAACTCTCTGACAATCATTCTGTCGAGTTTTCCTGATAACTTCCAATGAATACTACTCATACTGTCACCGTCAACATAATCTCTCAAATCAGCGACCTCACTCACATCCTGTCCTTTCTTATACTGGTCGTATAACTCGCCGAAACTCTTTGTTTCAGGGCGCCGTGAAAGTTTCGTATTCAGATGAAGTTCCGGGGGATATACCCTGACTTCTTTTTCTATACTGACAGTTCTGCGCCATTTAAACAATCCAAGCATATCATAATAATCCGCATTTGAGACACATATTTTTAAAGCGCCGCAGTCCCCCGCAAAAAAATGATATTCAAATACCATTGTCTTTTCTTCTCCCGGCTGAAGATTAAGACTGACAACTTTTTTTTCGGCAAACATAATATTGTTAAAAATCACATTTACATGAACAATTCCCAAAGGCATCTTGTTATTTTTCACCAAAGTAAAAACAACAGGCGTAGAGGTGCCTGTACGGCAGGTTGCTTTTACGTCGCACCTTATTGATATAGAACGCATAGCAAAAACCTGAATAAATAACACAGTCAGCGGTATTACAAGCAATACGCACAGAAAAACCAAAGCCTCACTCCTGTCCGCCATAATATATGAAACTAAAGCCGCGAATACAATTATCACATATAATATTCTGTTTTTCCACATAATCAGACTTCCCTAACTAAACTTTGCTTTTTATACTATAGCAAAACAATAAAAGGATGAATAGACAAACTTTAATAAAACCTGATATATCAGTGAATTATTTCAGGAAACACCGGTCAGAAGATAATAAAAATAATTTTGCTGAAAAACACTCAGAAAGCCGGATTAAAAAAACACACTTCCGCTAAATTTTTTTATCTTGAAATTTGTCAGTATTTCTTTTATTGTTTTACGTTAAAAATTTTATAAATTACTGTACTTTTAAAAATAAATTATAGTGAACAACAAAATACTTTGCCGTTCACTATATATCATACCTATTTCCGGTTAAGAGAAGGAGCCTTCACTTTCCGCAGAATTTCTCTGAGAACAGCCTCCGCCGTAACCCCTTCTATTTTTGCCTGAGGTTTCATTTCCAAACGATGAGTACACACGTCAATAAATACCGCTTGAACATCTTCAGGAATAACAAAATCCCTCTCACTAAGAATCGCGCGTGACCTTGCCATATTTGAAAGCGCCTTAGCGCCTCTCGGACTAACGCCAAGTTCCACCATATCGTCCTTTCTTGTCGCCTCACACAAATCCGTAATATAATACAGAATTTCGTCCGTCATTTTAATAGAATAAAGATAATTCTGAATTTCCCTTATATCGTCTTTTCCAATCATAGCGCGCACAGTATCAATATCGCCTATGCCTCGCCGGCTTTTTAATATATCAACCTGATTTTCTCTTTCCGGATATCCGATGCTTAAACACACCATAAAACGGTCAAGCTGAGAATCAGGCAGCGCCTGCGTTCCGGCAGAACCGTAATGATTCTGGGTCGCGATGCAGATAAACGGTTTCGGTAAAATATGAGTAACCCCGTCCACCGTCACGCTGCCCTCCTCCATAACCTCTAAAAGGGCCGCCTGTGTTTTGGGAGATGTACGGTTGATTTCGTCCCCCAAAAACAGATTACAGTCCGCCGCGCCCGGTTTATAGTCAAACTCGCCTGTATTTTTATTGTAAACACTAAATCCCGTAATATCAGAAGGCATTGTATCAGGTGTAAACTGTACCCGCTTATAAGTAAGGCCCAACGCTCTGGAAAACGCCAGCGCCAGAGTTGTCTTTCCGACTCCGGGGGCGTCCTCTAAAAGAATATGCCCGCCGGCATATATTGTCATAAGCACTTTTTCAATAATATTATCTTTTCCGATAAATACCTTTTTTATCTCTTTCATAATCTGCTCAGACTGTTCTATAATCATTCTTTCATCCCTTCCGCGTCGCTATCTTCCGCCAACACACCATCGTCACCCGATTCTCCTGCGTCATCGAGTTGACATTTATCTTTCGACTTTTCTGTTTTTTCCATATCCTCCGGTTCTTCCGCTTCCTCGGTTTCCGCCATATTTTCAGGCTCCTCCGGTTCTTCCGCTTCCTCGGTTTTTACCATATTTTCAGGCTCCTCCGGTTCCTTCGCTTCTTCGGTTTTCTTCATACCATCAGTTTCCTCCGGCTTCTCCGATTCTTCGGATTTATTTATATCTTCAGACTCCTCCGGTTCCTTCGCTTCTTCGGTTTTCTTCATACCGTCAGTTTCCTCCGGCTTCTCCGATTCTTCGGCTTTATTTATATCTTCAGACTCCTCCTGAATTATTATAATATCTGTCAGATTACCTCGTTCCTTTTCGCCGTCATAAACCGGAAGTAAAATTCTTAATGCATTCTCCTCACCCAAAAGTTCCGTCAGTTTTTCCAAATAGGAAAAATACACGTCGTCACTGTCCGGAATTTTTATGCGGAAATCAGAGGTCATCGTACTCAAATCAATTACTCCTATTTCCGGCGGAATTGTCGGGCGAAGTTCTAAAACACCAATACCTGTACAGCCGTCAAAAGCTCCCGCTCCTATTTTGTTCACTGTTTCCGATAAATACATATCCGTCAAAGATAAACAGCCTTTAAAAGCGTTTTCGCCTATTTCCTCAAGATTAGCATATCTTCCGGGATACCAGCTATCGGATATAAGGAGAGACTTACAACCCTCATAGGCACTTTCTCCAATCCGTTTAAGACCTGAAAACGCCGCTTCGGTTCCGCCCGTACGAATCAGATTAGGACAATTTTTAAAACAATCCTTAGGATATTCTTCAATAGCGCCGTATAAGCTGACATACATAAGACTATCACATTCAGCGAAGCAGCCTTCCCCAATTTCTGCGGTTGATTCGGGAATAGAAGGCTGTTTAAGTGAATCGCAGTTATAATAAGCATAGGCTCCGATACTTTTAAGCACGGTAAATTTATTTGAAATAAGCGCGTTTGTAAGAGAAATACAATCCGCAAAAGCTTTGTCCTCAACTTTTTCAAGAGTCTCATAAATAACGGCGTTAATAGGAATTCCCACCAGATTCTCGCAACCCGCGAAGCATTCTTCGCCCAGACAAGAAACCTGAGCGCGAATTGTCACTGCTTCCGTTCCTGATAAACCTACGCAATTCTTAAACGCTCTCGCTCCGATTTTTGATATAACATTTTTATTGCTGCTTCCGATGGTTACGGTTTTAAGGTTTGCGCAGTCCATAAAACACTCGTCGCCCCACTCCGGTACATTGCCGTATAAATAAACCGTTTTAAGATTATCACAGCCAATAAAACATCTGTTTCCCAAAATAATATTTGAATCCTCCGGAAGTTCAATCCCCGTAAGACCTTTACAGTCTTTAAAAGCCTCGTCAGCAATTTCCGCCGTACTTTTGGGAACTTTGAAATCTCCGGTAATTTCAGGGGAAACGTCTGTTAAAATCCAGTCTCCGTTTTCATTTTTTATAT
>CAYLJL010000073.1:0-7868 GCA_964384005.1 uncultured Lachnospiraceae bacterium
ACTTTAACAAAATCTAATTTTTTAAGGGATTATCTTATTATTTTGTATTAAAAATTTCAGGAATTGCTGTAATTTTTAAAAAGAAAGGTTTATTATGAACAAAAAAGATTTTTATTTCGATTTACCAAAGGAATATATTGCGCAAACTCCGCTTAAAGACAGGGCTGCCGCTAAACTTTTGATTCTTGACAAGAAAAACGGAGAAATTAAACACAAAATTTTCAGGGATATTCTGGAATATATACAACCCGCCGATTGTCTTATTATTAATGATACAAAAGTTATCCCGGCAAGACTTATAGGAGAAAGGGAAACAGGCGCTAAAGTTGAGGTTTTGCTGCTTAAAAGAATTAACAAGGATTTATGGGAAACTTTGGTTAAACCCGGGAGAAAGGCTAAAATCGGCGACGTGATTATTTTTGGCGGCGGTCTTCTTATTGCTGAAATTACGGATATTGCAGAAGACGGAAACAGAATTGTCCGATTTAAGTATGATGGGCTTTTTGAGGAAATTCTTGATAAACTCGGACAAATGCCGCTTCCGCCTTATATTACCCAAAAACTTGAGGATAAAAATATGTACCAAACGGTTTACGCTAAAAACGACGGTTCCGCCGCCGCTCCTACGGCGGGGCTTCATTTTACCCCTGAACTTTTGGAAGCGATAAGAGAAAAAGGTGTAAAAACGGCGGCGGTCACTTTACACGTTGGTCTTGGAACTTTCAGACCTGTTAAAACCGACGATATCCTTGACCATAAAATGCACTCGGAATTTTATTCTATTGAAAAAGAACAGGCTGACATTATTAATGAGACAAAACAAAAGGGAGGGAGAATTATTTCTGTCGGAACAACAAGTACGAGAACCCTTGAGTCAGCGTCTGATGATAAAGGTTTTGTTAAATACGGAAGCGGCTGGACGGATATTTTTATTTATCCCGGCTATAATTTTAAAATCGTTGATTGCCTTATAACAAATTTTCATTTGCCTGAGTCTACTCTTATTATGCTTGTTTCCGCTCTGGCGGGAAGAGAAAATGTATTGAATGCTTATAAAATGGCTATTGAGAAAAAATACAGATTTTTCAGTTTTGGCGACGCTATGCTTATAACTGATAATTTAAAGGGAGGAATTTATTAATGGCTTCCAGTAAAGAATATATGGATTTTATAATTGAACAACTGTCAGAACTTGAGGATAATACAATTAGCTTTAGAAATATGATGGGTGAATATATTTTATATTATAAAGACAGAATTGCCGGAGGGGTTTACGATAACAGACTTTTAATAAAAAATGTTCAATCGGCAAAAAAAATTATAAAGGATGTTGTTTATGAAATACCATATAAAGGCGCAAAAAAAATGATTTTGATTTCTGATGTTGAAGATAAAATATTTTTGAAAAAACTCTTTGAGGAAATATATGATGAATTGCCTGTGGGTAAGGCGCCTAAAGCTAAACAACAAAATATGAGTATTTAAAAAATATTTTTTTGTTCCGCTATAATTGATTCCGCTTGATAAAATAATTAATATATTTTGGGTTATTGCTTATTTTGGAGGAAATTCAAATGAGAGATGATATATTATTGCGGGTTGAAAAACCTGCCAGATATATTGGAAATGAAATTAATATGGTTAAAAAAAATCCAACGAACGTTGATATAAGATTTGCTTTTTGTTTCCCTGACGTTTATGAGGTGGGAATGAGTCACGTTGGATTGCAGATTTTATATTATTTTTTTAACAGACGAGATGATATGTACTGTGAAAGATGCTTTGCTCCATGGTATGATATGGAGGAAATAATGAGAAAGGAAAATATTCCTCTTTTTGCCCTTGAAACAGGAGATTCTCTTGAGAAATTTGATTTTTTGGGATTTACTTTGCAATACGAAATGAGTTTTACAAATGTTATAAATATGATTGATTTAGCGGGTATTCCTGTCCGGGCAAAAGACAGAAGGGAAGAAGACCCTATTATTATTGGGGGCGGACCATGTGCCTATAATCCCGAGCCTTTGGCGGATATTATTGATTTATTTTATATCGGAGAGGGCGAGGTAAGCTATGATGAACTTATGGATTTATATAAGGAGAATAAAAAAAACGGAGGAACAAAAAGAGAT
This sequence comes from uncultured Lachnospiraceae bacterium, assembly GCA_964384005.1. GTDB lineage: Bacteria > Bacillota > Clostridia > Lachnospirales > CAG-274 > MGBC114079. The sequence continues at coordinate 2,133 of CAYLJL010000073.1, forward strand.
TTCCTTGAAAAAGCTTTAAAGGTGGAGGGAATTTATGTTCCTTGTTTTTATGACGTTTCTTACAAAGATAATGGTGAGATTGAGTCTTTTACCCCCAATCACAAAGACGCTCCCGAAAAAGTCAGAAAAGTTATCGCAAAGAACCTTGACGAAGCGTTTTATCCTGAAAAACAGCTTGTTCCTCTTATTGAGGTTGTTCACGACAGGGTGACTATGGAGGTTTTCAGAGGTTGTATAAGGGGGTGCCGGTTTTGTCAGGCCGGCTATGTATACCGTCCGGTAAGAGAAAGAAGCGCGGAAAACCTTCTTGAAAGAGCGGACAATCTCGTTAAATATTCAGGTCATGAGGAAATATCCCTTACAAGCCTTAGTACAGGAGATTACAGAGAGTTTAAAAAGCTCGCGGAAGGTCTTGTCGCTAAATTTTCAAAAGATAATATAAATATTTCTCTGCCATCTTTGAGAATAGACGCTTTTTCTCTTGAACTTATGAAAAAAGTACAGGAGGTCAGGAGGTCAAGTCTTACTTTTGCGCCGGAAGCGGGAACTCAGAGACTTCGAGACGTTATAAATAAAGGTATTACCGAAGAAGAAATATTAAACGGCTGCGCTCTCGCTTTCAAGGGGGGCTGGAACAGGGTTAAACTTTATTTTATGGTGGGACTTCCCACGGAAACTGACGACGACCTTATCGGAATCGCTAAATTATCTTCAGCTATTGTTGATAAGTATTATGAAATGCCAAAAGAAAAAAGAAATAAGGGTGTTTCTGTTGTTGTAAGTTCTTCTTGTTTTGTTCCTAAACCTTTTACTCCTTTTCAATGGACTCCTCAGGCTACTTTTAAGGAATTTATGGCTAAACAGAAGCTTGTTAAAACGAGTATGGAAAGAAAACAGGTTAAATTTAATTATCACGAAGTTCAGCTGAGTTCTATGGAGGGGGTTCTGGCGAGAGGCGACAGGAGAGTCGGAAAGGCTATTGTGCGGGCATGGGAAAAGGGCGCCAGGTTTGACGGCTGGAACGATTTGTTTAAATATAATTTATGGACGGAGGCCTTTGATGAGGTTGGTCTTGATATGGCTTTTTACGCGAACAGGCAGAGGGCGTATGACGAGATTTTACCATGGGATTTTATCTCAATAGGTGTGTCGAAAAAGTTTTTAATAAACGAAATGGAAAAGGCCCTTGAAGGCAGGGTTACATTGAACTGCCGTACAGAATGCGCTATGTGCGGGGCAAAAAGTTTTGGCGGAGGCGTATGTTATGAAGTACAGGATTAAGTTTTCTAAAGTTGGCAGGATTCGCTTTATAGGGCATCTTGATTTGCTTAAAGTTTTTCAGAGGGCTGTTAAGCGGGGAGAAATTCCTATTTCCTATTCAAACGGGTTTAACCCTCATCAGCTTATGGGTTTCGCTATTCCTTTGCCTTTGGGTATGGCAAGCGTCGGTGAGTATATCGACATTGAAATTAAAGAAGAAATGCCGTCCGATGAAATAATGTACAGGCTTAATGAAGTTATGCCGGAGGGAATTGAGATTCTTGCCGTACGAAAATTTACAAAAAACGATAAGAGTTGTGCCGCTATTGTGGAGGCCGCTTTATATGAAATTACTCTTGATGAGAAAATTGTTGATTTTTCCCGGATTATAAAAAATATGTTTTTACAAGAAAGTTTTGAGATTGAAAAAATAAGCAAACGAAAAACAAAGATTGCTGACATTAAGCCTGATATATTTTCTCTTGACGAGCTTCAGAATGATAACGTTACCGTTTTTAAAACCGTTATTTCAACAGGAAGTCAAAGAAATCTTAAACCGGAGCTTCTTGTTAAATATATTTATAAATATATAGGTAAAGAATATGAGCCTTTGAAAATTAAATACAAGAGAATTGAGATTTTAAAAAACGCTGACGGTAAATTTTTACCGTTGTAACGTTTTTTTGGAGGTGTTTTTTTGAGAAAAATTTTCATTGACTGCTTATCAGAGTTCTTTCGCACAGCTGTTACTGAAAACGGCGAGCTTGTCGAACTTATCATTGAGGAAAAAAATAAGCCGGTTTCTGTCGGAAGTATTTACGCGGGAGTCGTAAAAAAAATTTTGCCGAGCCGTTTTGCTTTTATTGATATTGGCAATTTAAACAATACATTTTTGCATTTTACGGACAATAAGGAGAAAAATATTTTTGAAGATAATAAATTGAAAATAAAATGCGGTCAGGAAATAATTGTACAGGTTATCAAAGAGGGTACTGAAGAAAAACGTCCTGTTGTCAGCAGTATGATTACTTTTTCGGGAAAATATATTGTTCTGCTTTTTAATGACAAGGGCGTAAATATATCAAAAAAAATTGATTGCAGGGAAGAAAGAGAGAGACTTTTGGATTTGGGAAATAAAATTATTTCTCAAAGTTCTGAAACTTTTGGGATTATTATGCGGACAAACTGCGTTGAGACAGATGAAAAAGTTATTTACGCCGAGGCGGAAAAGCTTATTGCTGAATATAAAAAAGTTGTCGAAAGAGGAACTTACGTAAAAGCTCCCGCTGAAATTTACAGGGCTGAAAATGAAACAGGGAAAGCTATAAGGGATTTGATAAAAGAGGATACAGACGAGGTTATTATAAACGATATTTCCGAATATAATAATTTTGTTTCTGAATACTCAGGTTATGGAAAAGTTATTTTTTATGACGGGATTGTTCCTATGTTTGATAATTTTTTTGTCCAGAAGCAGATTGAAAAGGCTCTCCATAATAAAATATGGCTTAAATGCGGCGGGTTTATTGTGATTGACTATAGTGAAGCCTGTACGATTATAGATGTAAATACAGGCAAATATTCGGGTAAAAATCACAGAAATACTGTTTTTAAGGCAAACGCCGAGGCGGCGAGAGAAACGGCGAAACAGTTAAGGCTTAAAAATTTGTCGGGTATTATTATTGTTGACTTTATAGATATGGCATATTCAGAGGATATAGAAAAGATAACTGAAATTCTTAAAAACGAGGTGAGAAAAGACAGGGTTGGCGTTACCGTTCTTGGAATGACAGAACTCGGACTTATGCAGCTTACAAGAAAAAAAGCAAGACAGCCCCTTTCAAAACTTCTGACCTGCAAATGTCCCGCCTGCGGAGGAAGCGGTTTTATTTTTAACGAATATTTTATCGCTGACAAAATAAAAAATGAAATATCTTCAATTTTTGCCTCTACCATTTACAAAAAAGTTGTTATTGAGTCAAGTAAAAAAATAATTGATATTTTTAAGGGCAAAAACGACGACTACAAACTTATTGAGGATAAATTCGGAGGAAAAATTGAATTTAATGTTATTTCAACTAAAAATTTTAACTATTATAAATTAGAAAAATATAAAGAATAGTAAGCTGTTTTTACGTATATATTTTTATGATGATACTTTATTATAGCGAAACAACAAAAAAATAAATAAACAAAATTTAACAAAATCTGTCAAGAAATTTTTTTATTGTTTCGTATTAAAAATTTTGTGAATTGCTGTAAAAAACAAATCTTTGGAGGATACAACCCAAAGAGGTTTTGAATAACAGTAATAAACATCGTTTAATCTGCGGCCGAAAATTGATTTACGCCCCAAAGGGCAAATTTTTAGCGTGCAAGCAGTATTTGTTAAAGACAAATGCCGCGCGGCTTAAAAAAAATTTTAGTAAATCGGATTTTTATCAATTCTTAAAACGGTGTTTATTATAGAAAGGTGAATTGAGTTTATGAGAAAATATAGAGTTATTTCTAAAATTTTTATATTCGCGCTATGTGTTTCCGTTATTTTTGGCGTGACGCTTTGCTCAGCGAATAACAACAGCAAAGATACGGATAATGTGCCTGAAAATAATGACGTATATAACGGAGAACCATCGGAAACAGAAGAAAAATTCAGAGGAGTCTGGGTTTCATCGGTATATAATATTGATTATCCGGACGCCAATTCTGTGGGAACCGATTCCGAAAAGCTTAAAAATGCCGCTCTGAAAATTCTTGACGATTGCGCGGAAATGGGATTTAACGCTGTTATTTTACAGGTAAGACCTACCGCCGACGCTCTCTATAAGTCGAATATATTTCCTTGGAGTAAATGGCTTTCCGGCAAAGAGGGAACGGCTCCCGACAATGATTTTGACCCTCTTGAGTTCTGGGTTTCAGAAGCCCACAAAAGAGGTATGGAGCTTCACGCGTGGATAAATCCTTTTCGTGTCACAGGTTCTGTAAAAAAAGGTACCGACGTTTTAGCGGAATCCGATGAAAAAAGTGTTTTGAAAAAATATCCCGATTATGTAGTTAAATACAGCTCTTCAAACGGTGATGAAAGTTATTATCTTAATCCTGCTTTGCCTGAGGCAAGACAGCTTATTGTGGACGGCGCCGTTGAAATCGTGGAAAATTATGATGTTGACGGAATACATATTGACGATTATTTTTATCCGGGTTCGGATTTCGATGATGAAGCTGACTTTGCAAAATACGGTTCGGAATTTTCTTCAAAAGATGACTGGAGAAGGGATAATATAAATTCTTTAATTAAAGAATTGAATACACGCATACACGAGGCGGACAGTTCAGTTCAGTTTGGAGTGAGTCCTTCGGGAATATGGGCGAATAAGTCATCAAATCCTTTGGGAAGCGATACTACGGGAAGCGAATCGTACAGCCGTATTTATGCCGATACAAGAAAATGGGCGGCGGAAGGCTGGATTGATTATATCGTTCCTCAGATATACTGGAGTGTGGGACAGAAAGGTTCAGATTATAAGATTTTATCTGATTGGTGGTGTGACGTTGTTAAAGACAGCTCGACAAAACTTTATATAGGAATGGCGGATTATAAAACCGTCGGCGCTGAAAGCACAAGTCCTTTTTACAACGGCAACGAGATACAGAAACAAATGGAAATGAACGAAGCCAGCGATATTATAAAAGGTGAGATTCATTTCGCTTATAACAGCTTTAAAAAATCTCCTGAACTTAAAAATAAAATTATTGCCCAATACTCAAAAACTAACAGCAAAGACGATGTAAACAATATCCAGACAAGTCCGGACGGCAATGACGTCAGGGTTATTATTGACGGAGAGGAAATAGTTTTTGACCAGAAGCCTGTTATTGAAAATTCAAGAACTCTTGTTCCGATGAGAGCAATTTTTGAGGCTCTGGGCGCGGAAGTTGAATGGTTTCCCGAAACGGAAAGTATTATAGCGGTTTGCGAGGAAACTAAAATAACTATGAAAATCGGGGATAAAAATATTTTTGTGAATGAAACAGATATTATCACTCTTGATGTCGCTCCTAAAATTATGGGCTCAAGGACACTTGTGCCTTTGCGAGCGGTATCGGAAGTGTTTGACGCTGAGGTTATATGGGATAATGATTCAAGAACCGTTACTATAACTACAAACCAAAGTTAAGAGAGTAATTATCTTAATGAAAAATAAAAAAGCTCTTTCAGCGTGTCGACAAAGTCGACCCGCTTGCAAGAAATACTTGTATTTCTTGCATTTCTCAAAATCTGCGTGCCAGACTTTGGCTGGCACGCAGATTTTGTTTTATATGAAAATTATGACTTTTACGGAAATGACAACGTCATTTCCTGAAGTCGAATTTTCTCCTTAGTCAGGCTGCATGGGCGAGCAGCAAAGCAAAGCTTTGCGACCCACGGAAATCAATTTTTGCGGCGTAGCCGAAATAAAGTTTAGGTCAAGCCTT
>CAYLJL010000074.1:0-7854 GCA_964384005.1 uncultured Lachnospiraceae bacterium
ATAGTAAACGGCAAATACTTTTGTCGTTTATTATATTTTTGAATTTGCCGGTATTTCCATAAATAATCCTCGGATATAAGCAAATAAAATTTTCCAAAAATATCAACTGTTTTCACTTTTAAAGCAATTCCGGTATAGATAGTATTTTATTCAAAATGTCAGTGTTTTTGCTTCGCGAAAACCGGACTTCGCCCGCGTTCTTCGCGGCGCTGTTTTAGCTAAAGGCGTTTTTCTCTGTAAACGCCGAAAGTGTCAGGAAATATTGAATAAAAATATTTTTTCTATCCTCTGTTTATTCTGGAATTGCTGTAAAGAAACACTTATTAATTCATTAAGGAAAAACTGATTTAAAAAAAAATAAAAAAATAATTTTACGAAAAATCATAATATTTATACTGACCTTTCGTTTTATAACTTAAAATTATTTTTTAATATTTGATTATTCAGTATTTCCATAAATCCAAGAAACATCTTAAAATTCCCAAATAAGTTAATTCATAAGTGCCTCAAACAGCAATTTGATATTTCTGAAGCCCTCGTAAAAAAAATTAATAATTGTTTCTTTTGTTTGTTTCCTGCTTATTTGTTTCCTGTTTATTGGTTTCCTGCTTGTTTGTTCTTTTATTCATATCCATGTCAATTTCATTTGCGAACTCAGTTCTGTTATTACTGTTTTTATCAGTTCTTTTTTCTGTGTTTCTCTGAGATTGTTTTTCGCTTCTTTTGTCCATAAAAGTATCCTCCTAAAAATAAAAAAATTTATTGCAAAATTAATATACATATTGATGTACTTCCTTTTGCAATAAATATTGTGCGCAGAAAAATAACTTTTATACAAATTTATTTTTATAAATTTTCAAATTCTTGTGGAATCTCAAGGGTAATTTTTCCAAGTCTGCCGCCTCTGAACTCGTCAATAAGAATATTAGCGCTTCTGTCGAGGTCGATTTCACCGCCCTTAATTTTAAATCCCCTTGTTTCACCTATTTTTTTTAAAATCTGTTCCGAAGAAACATTCACATCAAAATCAATTTTATATCTTTCCTTTAAAGAATCAGTGTAGAGCCTTCTCAAATAATCAATAAGATTTATCGAAAGAGTATAAGAATCAAGAATATTATCGTTTACCGCTCCGGTAACGGCAAGTTTAATACCTACCGCCTTGTCGTCAAATTTAGGCCATAAAATACCGGGAGTGTCCAGAAGTTCAAAATCCTTTTTTATTTTAACCCACTGTTTGCCTTTTGTTACTCCCGGCTTATCACCGGTTTTAGCCGTTGTTCTGCCGACTAATTTATTAATGAGGGTAGATTTTCCCACATTTGGAATTCCCGCAATCATAGCCCTTATAGGGACAAAAACGCGTCCTCGTTGCTTAAGCCGTTCAAGTTTCTCTTTCATAAGTTCTCTTGAAAACTCCGCAATATTTTTAATACCGCTTCCCGAAACCGAATTAACCAAAACAACCTTAAAACCCTTTGCCTTAAAATATTCTTCCCATAACTTTGTTTTTTTATCGTCGGCAAGGTCAACCTTATTTAAAATAATAATTCTGAATTTATTTCTGGCAAGATTATCAATATCCGGATTTTTACTGCTTAAAGGAACTCTCGCGTCAAGGAGTTCAATAACAATATCAACTAAAGATATATTTTCTGTCATCATACGTTTTGTTTTTGTCATATGTCCGGGGTACCATTGTATATTCATAAAAAATCTTCCTTCCAAAACAATAGGCCGTGTCAAAAAAATGACACAGCCTGCTGTTTATTTCATTCTTTTATTAATATCTTCTTTAACTTTAGCCGCTTTGCCAACTCTGTCACGAAGATAATTAAGTTTGGCGCGTCTTACTATACCGTATCTTACGACCTCAATTCTGTCAATTCTCGGAGAATGTAAAGGCCATGTCCTCTCAACGCCGACGCCATAAGAAATTCTTCTTACAGTAAAAGTCTCTCTTGCGCCGCCGTTCTGTCTTTTCAAAACAGTACCCTCAAACATCTGAAGCCTTTCTCTTGTACCCTCGACAACTTTGGCGTAAACTCTTACAGTATCGCCGACATTAAATTTGGTAACTTCACTTTTAAGCTGTTCTTTTTCAAGTTCTTTAATAATATTTCCATTCATAAGGTAAAAACCTCCCTTTCAATCTTAGACATTCTTAACACATTTTTAGTGACAGAGGAATATCCGTACTCACATTTAACTATTATATTACAAAACAAAAACAAATGCAAGAAAAATTTATATTTTTTTTGGTTGATGAAAATTACAAATATAAATGATACAATTACAGAAATTTTTGAAGTTACCGGATTTTCAGATGTTTTAACCGTAGAGTAAGACATATGCTTTTAAGGAAGAAGGTACTGATTAATTTGCTTTAGTTGACAGGGAAATCCTTGTGGCATAGCTATATTGAGAAGCTTTGACACAGCAGACAGGCAAATTAGCCAAAGCCGCTAAAGCTTATTTATTGGGGATAAATTAATTTTGAGAACGGCAATTAACATAGCCGATGATGACAAAAGTTTTTGAATAGATAAAAAATAACTCAATCGAAGTATTAAGGTTATTAAAGTGGTACAGCATATTAATTTTTTAAGAAAACGCAACATAACTATAATTTCACAGATTTTGTTGATATTTTCCATTATTGTGATAAAGAAGCTTTTTATCATAATGGAAAACATCATCTAAAATCTGTTTTATTTATAATGACAATTTTTTATTATAAATTTAAAAAATTACTTTTGAGTTAATTATATATCTCTTTGCTTTATAAGAATATATATTTGCAGATAAATAATATTGCCAATATGTACATAAGCGGGGTTATTTTCTTAGCTTTGCCGCATACTGCGTTGATTACCACGTAGGAGATTACACCTACCGCTATACCTTCGGATATACTGTATAGTAACGGCATAGCTAACAGACAAAGATATGTAGGAATCGCTTCTGTAAGATTATTAAAGTCGATTTGTGTTATAGCCGTAATCATCAGGAATCCGACAAATAATAATGCCGGCGCAGTCGCAAAACTGGGAATTGTTGTAAAGATTGGAGCAAAGAAGATAGAAATCAGGAACAGAAAGGCCGTTACTACAGATGCGAGACCTGTTCTGCCGCCTTCAGCAACACCGGAGGAACTTTCTACGAATGTCGTTGTAGTGGAAGTACCAAGTACAGCGCCTGCGCTTGTCGCGATGGCATCAGCAAGCAACGCCTGTTTTATACGAGGCAGTTTACCTTCTTTATCCAACATATTAGCCTTATTTGCACAGCCAATAAGTGTTCCTAAGGTATCAAAAATATCCACAAAGAGGAATGCCAGAATAATTACAATAAAGTCAATAATTTTTATAGAGCTAAAATCCCCTTTAAAACATTGCCCGAATGTTAAGCCGATAGAACTAAGGGAGAAACCGTTCCATGATGGAATCAATGAATAATAGCCCGCTTCCGGAGTCACAGTATACAAACCAGTCAGCTGGCAGATAATCCCCAGAATCCATGTGATAAAGATACCAATAAGGATAGAACCTTTGATACCTTTGATATACATAACGGAAATAATGAAAGTCCCGATTACCGCCAAAAGTGCACTAATGCCGGCTGTATGGAAATTTGCCGTAAAATTAATCACTGTTACCAATGTGGAATCAGAATTTACCACGATTCCCGCATTCTGAAATCCGATAAAAGCGATAAATAATCCGATACCTACGGAAACGCCTTTTTTTAACTGAATTGGAATTGCGTTAAAAATTGCTTCACGTACATTTGTTACAGACAGCACAATAAAAATAAGGCCTTCTGCAAATACTGCCAGTAACGCAATTTGCCATGAATATCCCATAGTGCCGCATACTGTGTAGGCAAAGTACACGTTTAAACCAAGTCCCGGCGCCAGCGCAAAAGGATAATTCGCCAGAAGCGCAATTGTGAGAGTACCAATAAATGCCGCAAGGGCTGTAGCCATAAGAATAGCGCTGTTATCCATGCCGGACGCGGACAGAATAGAGGGATTTACTGCTAAAATATATGCCATTGTCATAAATGTCGTGATTCCGGCAATTATTTCGGTTTTAATGTTTGTATTATTTTCTTTGAGTTTAAACCATTTATCTAACATTACATTTCTCCTTTTTTCATAAGTTGGTATCCGTAACTGTTTAGTTCTTTGATTTTGTGGTTTTGCTATTATTTTTACTTGTCTTCATAAATGATGACACTGTCAACGTTGTAGTTTTTCAGGCGTTCTCTGCCTTTTAAACCGGCCAGTTCCATAAGAAAAATAACTTTTACTACTTCACCCCCCAATTCTTCTATCATCTGAATACTTGCCTCAATAGTACCGCCTGTTGCGATTAAATCGTCCACGACAACTACTTTCTGTCCGGGTTTAATAGAATCTTTATGCATCTCAACCGCCGCGATTCCATATTCCAGATTATATTCTTTAGATATAGTGTCCAAAGGCAATTTGCCTTTCTTACGAACCGGTATAAACGCTTTATGTAAGGAATAGGCAATCGGTACGCCAAAAATAAACCCTCTGGACTCTGTACCTACTATAACATCAAATTCGATGCCGTCCAACATCTTTTTCATAGAGTCAATTGCCAACGCAAGTCCATCGGCATCCTGTAATACGCTTGTAACATCACGAAAAATAATACCTTTCTCAGGAAAAACGGGAATATTACGAACATATTCTTCTATTTTTTTCATAAGTAGCATCTCTCCTTAATATATCAGTATGACCATGTGGTGCGTTCAAATATACTTTGTATATTGAAATGTGCAGATTATTTTTACATAAATAGTATACCATAAATCAGATAAGAAAGGAAAGTAATAATTTTAATACCTATTTTTAATTCCAACTACCAAAATACCTAAAAAACACCTAAAAAATCAGCTTTTTAAACTAAATATGCTATTCGTAAAAAATGTTGAATTTGTTAAAATTCATTATATTTTATTATTTAATTGGTATCAAAATCAATTAAGAAATCACCTCAGAGTTCTATATTTATTTGATATAAGGTGATATTAAACGATTGATTTTATAACTTAATTTTGTTTTGAAAATTTATATTATAGTATATTTTATAGTACATAAATAAGTATACAACGATTAATTTGTATTTTTATTTATAACTCTAAATTGCAATATAAAATGTCCATAAATTTTTTGTTAAGTAACCATTCTTCTTTTCATCATATAAGATGATGCGCCATTAAATATTCTTCTTGGATAATTATTAATCCAATTCTCTATATATTTTATTTCTTCATCAGAATAAGAAGATATATCAGCACCTTTTGGAATAAAACGCCTTATCAGTTTATTTGCGTTTTCATTTGACCCTCTTTCAAACGATGAATATGGGTGTGCATAGTATACCTTTGTTCTCTTTTTGTTTGTTAATATTGAGTTTTCCATTCCCTCATAGTCCGGATTTTCACAGCCGTTATCACATATTATTGTTTTAAATGTATCAAAAAAGTTATCTTTTAATTTTTGTTCTAATTTATTCGGCTCTGTTACTATGCAATACTGACTTTTTGACTTGATTTTGAATATCATTTCTTCTCGTGTGCTTCTTTCTGTCATTACCATCAATACGTTCTTTGTTCCTTTTTTCCCAACAACTGTGTCCAGTTTCCAATGTCCGTATTCTTTCCTTGTTTCGATATACTCCGGTCTTTCGGCTATACTTGTTTCCTTAGGATTGGTTATTGCTGTTCTAATTTTCTTATAATCTCTTTTTTGCTATTTTTCTTTACCGGCAAATCTTTATTGCTTATATTCAGAAATAAATCATTATCAAGATAGTTATATACTGTTTTATAGCATATACTTACTTCAAAATGCAGTCCTTCGTTTTTTATAGTCTCTATTGCCGCATACGGAGATTTACCCTCTTTTCCTATTGCCTGCCGCCACGGAAATCAATTTTTGAAATTTTTAGTTTTTTTGGAACCTTGGCTGGAAGGCTGGCAGCAAAGCGCAGCTTTGCGGCCAGCCCTTTTGCGATAGAAAAAGGTTCCAAAAAAACTAAAAATTTCAAAAATTGATTTCCGTGATATTTTTTTTACATTTGCTTCATAAATTATATTATAGCAAAAAAAATGGAATAACACAGTCGACAAAGCATATAATCAGCGGTTTTCTAAAAAAACTTTTTAATTTTTTCTTTTAAGGACATAGTTAAAATAACAGCAATAACGATTTTTACAGCGTCTCCGGGGATAAATGGCAAAACGCCGGCGGCCACAGCGGCGTAAAAATCAAGTTTGTTTAAATAAGAGAGCCAGAGAGTTCCGACAAAATAACATAATAAAGTACCCAAAACCATACCAAGAACAAGAATAACAGTTCTTATATATTTACTGCGTGAAACTTTTCGTCCGATTTCATCGCCAAGAGACGCCCCCAGAGAGCAGAACAAAAAACCTATAAGATAACCTCCGGTAGGCCCGAAAATATAAACAACTCCGCTGCTCCAATGAGAAAATACAGGCATACCAACGCTTCCGAGGAGAAAATAAATAACAAGACCCAAAATAGCTCTTTTGGTTCCGAGAATAACGGCAAATATGTAAATAAAAAGATTTGCTATAGATATAGGTACAGGACTTACAGGCAAAGTCAGCGTTAAAGGGGCAAACACGCATAAAACAGCGGTAAATACAGCAATCCGGGTCAGATTTCTTACATTTGAATTCATAAAAACCTCCATTATCTCAAATTAAGTTCCACTTCTCTTTTTAATTTCAAATCACTTTCAACAGAAGTTCCCGTAGTTGTCAGCATATCTCCTGTAATCGCGGCGTCCGCGCCCGAAAGAAAAGCTCTTTTTCCGCCTTCGCTTATTAAAGCCCGACCGGCGGCAATCCTTATCTCTTTTTCAGGGTTTATAAATCTAAAAACGCATAAAGTTCTGATTATCTCATTTTCATCAAGACTTTTCATATCTTCAAAAGGTGTTCCTTTAACAGGCAGCAATGTATTCAAAGGAATGGAGTCAACATCAAGCTCCGCAAGTTCCAGCGCCATATCAATTCTGTCCCGCCAATTTTCACCCATACCGATTATTCCGCCCGAACAGACCTGAAGACCTGCCCTTTTAGCGGCTTTAATACAATTTATTTTATCATCAAAAGTGTGAGTTGTGCATATTTCGGGAAAATAATTTCTCGACGTTTCAATATTGGCGTGGCACCTTTTAACTCCGCACTTTTTCAAAGCGGCGAAATCCTCATAAGACAACAGGCCAAAAGAAGCGCAAAGACCGATTTCCCCGTTTTCAGATAATAGTTTAAAAGTTTCTTCCGCTTTTTTCAGATTTTCTTTTGAGAGTTTTTTCCCTGCCGTAACAATAGAATACCAATCAATACCGCCGATATTTCTTTTTTTAAAGTCCTCAAGAATTTCAGAGGGCGACAAAAAAGCATATTCTTTAGATTTCGTGTTATGATAAGCCGATTGAGCGCAAAATTTACAGTTTTCACTACAGCCGCCGCCCTTACCGTTAATAATTGTACAAAAACTGACAACATTTTTTCTGAAAAATTTTCTTATTTCATTTGAATAGAAAGAAAGTTCATCTAAATCACAGTCGATAAAAAAAGACAAATCATCTGTTTTTGAAAGACGTTTTCCGTTTCTTATTATATTTTCAGTTAATTCAGCAAGCATAAGTGTATACCACTCCTTATAAATTAAGTTTACAATTATTTTAAAACAAAATCTTATAATTGTCAACAACAGACTTTTTTCGAACACGGAAATCAATTTTTGAAATTTTTAGTTTTTTTTGGAACCTTTTTCTATCG
>CAYLJL010000075.1:0-7852 GCA_964384005.1 uncultured Lachnospiraceae bacterium
CAAGCTTTGGTTTCGCCGTTTACACGAGCACGTACCTTGGTGGCCAGCGGGTCATTGGTCAGTCGAATAATGATAAATCCGCCGGGTCTGACAATCAAAATGAGAATATGTCACTTTTGTCAGATATCAACGGAGAATATGAAAAATTATTTATACCGTCAAAAACAGAAGCTGAATATATGAACACAATATTTGACGAAATCTTAAAAAGCGCTGACCCTCAGAAAATTACGGATATTATAAAATCAGGAGGCAATCCGGTTTCTGACAGTATTGAGAAATTTTTGAAAAATCTTGGAAAAAATGACAGAACTGACAGCGATAATATTAATTTTGAAAATGAAACTGTTAAAAACGCAATAGAACAAATAAAACAGATGAGTGATTCTCCGGCGAATGTTCTTTCATGGCTTAATAAAAACAATATTCCTGTTACTATGACAAATTTCGGCATCGCCGCCGGAATTCTTAAAAATCCTTTCAAAACGGGAAAGGAACTTGAAAAATTTGAAAAAGATTCAAAAGAAAGCAAAATTAATTTTGGAGATAAAATTTCTTCGACAGAATTAGACGCTCTTAAAAACGGTAAAAAACCAGACGAGGTTGTTAACGAGCTTATTGAGGAGATTGACGGGGCCTTTGAGACTATTGTTCAGTCGGGAAATACGGGGGAAATTAATCTATTGCTTAAACAGGAGTCGAATATAAAAAAATCCCTCGCCATACAGAATCAAGCCAATAAAAGCGAAAGCGGATATTTTCAATTTCCCGTGAGAATGAACAGCGGAAATATTATTAACTTTAATATGTATGTCTCGGAGAACAGTTCAAATGAATTAAATAAAACTTTTATTTCTTTTGAAACTGAAAATTTAGGTGTTGTTCAAGTTTATATGACTATAAACGGGAACGGTATTTCACTTGAGATTAATTCGGAGTCTGAAGACGGGGCAAAATCGCTTTCCGACTATGGAAACGAATTGAAAAAACTGCTTTCCGAGCTGGATTTTGATATAGAAAGTATTAAATTTGGTGAGGAAAATCCGAGAAATATCATAGATGAAAAAGTTTTTGAAAAAAATTCTCAAAAAAACGTTAAGATTTTTAATAATTTGTACGAAATAATAGTATAAGGATTTGGTGAGAGAAACATGGATGTTAAAAATAAGCAAAAGTCCCAAGACGATTTCAAAACTAAAGAATTTTATGAAGTTGTTTCAAGAATATTGGCTTTTGTTGATAAAGTAGATAAAAATAAAAAAAAGAAAGGTGATTTAAAATGGTAATTAACACTAATATTCCTGCATTGGTAACAAATAACGCTTTAGGTAAGGCAAATTCAAGTACAGATAAGGCATCAAAGAAATTATCTACAGGTAAACGTATTAATTCAGCGGCCGACGACGCGGCGGGCCTCGCGATTTCCAATAAAATGAAGACTCAGGTAAAAGGTCTTGCGATGGCTGACAGAAACTGTAACGATGCTATCAGTCTTATACAGACTGCTGAGGGCGGTTTGTCAGAAGTTCAGAATATGCTTCAGAGAATGAGAGAACTTGCTATCCAGGGCGCTAACGATACCTTGACTACTTCAGACCGTCAGAAAATCCAGGATGAGTGCGACCAGCTTATTGATGAAATTACTGATACATCCAAGAAGATTCAGTTTAATACAAAAACTCTCCTTGACGGTAAATACGATACTTTTACTTTCCAGGTTGGTCCGAATTCAGGGCTTACACTTACAGTAAATATGGAAGAAATTACTCCTTATAAAATCGGAGCTTATACTGATGAAAAAGGTACGTTTACAAGCTTGAGCCAGTTAAAGAGTCAGCCTACTTCGGCTGTTAAAATCGGTATTGAGACAAATCTTCCGGAGGCTATAGCCGCAAGCGGTACAGTTTATAACAGAGTTAATTTTGCTCAGGTTTCAGATGACGGCTCTTCTGTTACTGTTACCACATATGACCAAGGTACTAAAACAACTCCGTCTGACAGTAAAATTACAGCTACAGGAACATATTTCCTTGATAACGGCGTATTGTATGATTCTGATGGAAATGATGTAACTGAAAACTTTATTGTGTATGCTATTCCAGGTGATGAAACAAGCGCTAATGTTGGATTTAACGTAGCTGACTATGCAAGTAAATCTCCTTGCTTAATTGAAGTTACATCAACTACAAACGAGGCAGGCGCTACTATTTATAAAGAAGCTATTACTAAATTAAAAACTCCTTCTTTAATAGACCCAACCTTGAAAAAACAAGGTTCTATCGCTCAGCAGACTACTACTTATACAATAAGCACTAATGCTAATGACCCTGTTCAGTATGCTCTTTCCGATGATAAAACCAAGTTGATAATTACTGATACAACAGGCGCAGGTGGTTTCACAACAGTTGAGAGCTGTGCTTATACCGCACTCTTGGTTTGCGACGGCGCTATTAATGATGTTTCAGAGTTCCGTTCAAGACTTGGTGCTGTTCAAAACAGACTTGAGTATACAAGTTCTTCATTAGGTGTTGCTTCGGAAAATGCCGAAACAGCTTTATCACGTGTTGAAGATACTGATATGGCGTCTGAAATGACTGAATTTACAAGTAATAACGTTATTACTCAGGCTGCTATCGCTGTTCTTGGTCAGGCTAATCAGAGACCGAATCAGCTTCTTTCCTTACTTCAGTAGTTTGATGGATTGAGTTAAATATTTTTCTTAATGCGGAAAGTTATCAGACTTAACTGTCGACGAACAATAGGAATTGTTAATAAAAAGTTATTTATTAAATTAATGTCCGTTGGGGCAATCAAGTTAAGCGGATTGTTAAATATATTTTTGACTGCTTTAATATTGCAGGGCGTTTGAATATTTTTAGACGCCCTGTTTGCTTTTGAAAAATATTTTTTCTTTATTATGAATTGCCGTAATAACGTAGTTTCGAAAGAAAGCTAATGTCGTTTACTATAATTAAAAAAGGGATGATTTTATGGAAAAACTGACTACGAAAGATTATGTCGCGAAAATTGCAAGCGCTACTCCTTTACAGCTTGTTATTATAACTTATGAACTTATTCTTAAATATCTTGACGATGCGACAGAATGTATTGATGATGAGAAGAAGTTTGAATTTAATTTGAATAAATCAAGAGCTTTTTTAGATGATTTAAGAAATTCTCTTGATATGTCTTACAATATTTCCAGAAATCTTATGGTATTGTATAATTATGTAAGTCAGCAGATGTCTTATTATATGTTTAATAAAAATCCGGAGTATGCCGACGAGATAAAAAAGGTTATGACAGAGCTTCTTAATGGCTGGAATACTATCGAGAAAGAAGAAGAAGACAAAACTCCCATTATGGAAAATACACAGCAGCTTTACGCAGGACTTACTTATAACAGAAGCGGAAAACTTTCTGAATATGTGGAAACTGATTCAAAAAGAGGATTTAAAGCGTAATTATCTACATATATATCAGACTTCTTTCGAAACTATGAAATTAAATCAATTCGATAAAAAAATATTTTATTCAATGGTTAGCGCTTTTGCGCCGCAAAAGCCGGCTTTGCCGTCCTCGTCTTTCGCGGCGCTGATTCAGCAAGGGGCGTTTTGCTTTTTAAACATTGGAAGCGTTAAGAAGCATTGAAATAAATATTTTTTTGAGGCGGCATTTTTACCAATATGAAGTTTCGAAAGAAGTCTGTCCTTAAAAAAAGTCAGTATCAAAAACACAAAGATTTTTTTGATACTGACTTGCATTGTATAGCAGGTATATATTTTATTTACAACAATTTCGTTTGAATCTGATATAAAATATTTATCGGCGCTAAAAGTATGTCAGCTGCTTTTTATATATTTCAACGGATTTTGAGTAAATTTTTATTGAGGAAATACCGCATAATTAAAGAATAGAAAATAATTTTTTAAAAAAATTGAAGTGTTAATGTTATTTTTCCTGAAAAACGACACTAAACATAACTTTTAAGTCTGAAAAATTATTTTTATTATCCTTTGTACGGTGTTTCATTGATATTCTACTGAAAGGTTTTATTTATGACAGAAATTACTATAATTTATGTTGATAAAAGAATGAATAATCTTTGACAAATCATAAATTCTACTGTATAATAAAAATAGTAGGAATAATTTTTTATTATGCGAAAGGGATTTGTTATGTTTGCTTCAGATATAGGGATTGATTTGGGTACTGCAAGTATTCTTGTTTATATAAAAGGTCAGGGAATTGTTCTTAAAGAACCTTCTGTTGTCGCTATTGAGAAAAATACAAAAAAAATTCTTGCTGTTGGTGAGGAAGCAAGAAAGATGCTTGGAAGAACGCCCGGAAATATTGTCGCGATCAGACCCCTTAAAGAGGGCGTGATTTCTGATTATGAAATTACAGAAAAAATGCTTACGTATTTTATTGATAAATCTGTCGGAAAGCATTTCTTTAGAAAACCGAGGATTGCGGTGTGCGTTCCAAGCAGTGTTACAGAAGTCGAAAGAAGAGCGGTTGAGGACGCTACAAAGCAAGCCGGAGCAAGAGAGGTTTTCGTTATTGAGGAACCTATTGCCGCCGCCATAGGCGCGGGTATTGATATCGCGAGAGCCTGTGGCAGCATGGTTGTCGATATAGGCGGCGGAACGACAGACGTCGCTGTTATTTCTCTCGGCGGGACAGTTGTAAGCACTTCTCTGAAGGTCGCCGGAGATAATTTTGATAACGCTATTGTAAGGTATATGAGAAAAAAACACAACCTTCTTATTGGTGAACGTACCGCGGAGGATTTAAAAATTAATATTGGAACAGCTTTTGACAGACAACCGGCTGTTTGTATGGATGTAAGAGGAAGAAATCTCGTTACGGGGCTGCCTAAAACAATTACAGTGACTTCTGATGAGATGTATGAGGCTTTACATGAGTCGGTTACGAGTATTGTCGAATCGGTTCACTATGTTCTGGAAAAAACACCTCCGGAGCTTGCCGCAGATATTTCGGACAGGGGTATCCTTATGACAGGAGGAGGCAGTTTATTATTCGGACTTGACAAGCTTATTAAGGAAAAAACAGGTATTGACGCTTTTGTCGCTGATGATTCCGTTTCCTGTGTCGCTATAGGAACAGGTAAATATATTGAATTCGCAACAGGCTCAAAAGCTAAATCGGGGAGGTAATTAATTTGGTCAGAGGTTTATATACATCTGCTGTGGGTATGATGACTCAAATGCAGAAAATGGACGTTGTTTCCAATAATATAGCTAACAGCGATACTGTCGGATTTAAAAAAGATAATGTCGTTGTGCGTTCTTTTTCGGAAGAATTGGCTAAAAGACTTGACGACCCTAAATATAATCTTATTAAATTTAATCAGGGTATCGGTAATATGAGTCTTGGCGTTTTTGTAGATGAGGTTTGTACGGATTTCTCAACAGGCTCCTTTGAGGAAACGGGCGGCAGCCTTGACTGCGCTATTTCAGGCGAGGGATTTTTCGCTATTAACGTTACGGACGCAAACGGTAATACTGTTGAAAAATATACAAGGGACGGAACTTTTACTCTTGATTCGGAAAATAATTTAAGAACGAGCAACGGTAGTTATGTTGTTGGTGAGGGCGGTAATATCAATATTCCAAACGGAGAAATCAGTATAGATGAAAATGGTAATATTTTTTCAAATAATGAATTTGTTGATAAAATTAAAATAGTTGATTTTTCAAATAAAGAATCGCTCAGAAAAGTCGGGGATAATTTATATGAGACTATTGATGAAAGTCAGGAGCAGGAATTTACGGGAAGTGTTATTCAGGGCCGACTTGAGACGTCAAATGTAAACTCTGTTCAGGAAATGGTTAAAATGATTACTTTATCAAGAAATTATGAGGCAAATCAGAAAATGATACAAACTCACGATTCTACTTTAAGTCACGCGGTTAATGATATTGCTAAAAGTCAATAATAATAACAAGTAATTTACATAAAATGTAGGCGACTGTTAAATGTCACAATTTTTATACTAAGCAATACCGCTTTAAATTACATATATTTTTGTTATAAGCGAAAATTCTATATATTCCACAAATTTTAATTTTCTGATATTACAGAAGGGTTAAAAGTTTATTCCTGATAAAAAAGTGAGTTTCTTATACTGAGTTTTTTATTAAAAAATAGGGATATCGTTTATTTTTCGGTTCCTTATACATTTAAAGGAGGTAATTTATTATGATGCGTTCATTGTGGACGGCTGCGTCCGGTATGACGTCTCAACAGCTTAATGTTGATACTATTTCAAACAATATTGCGAATGTAAATACTACGGGATTTAAAAAAACAAGGCTTGAATTTCAGGATTTGTTATATCAGACTATGTCAAGGGCTACTCTTGATGAAAATGATACGGGAAGACCTGTTAATTTACAGGTTGGTCATGGAGTCAGACCTATTGCAAGTTCGAGAATATTTACAAACGGAAGTGTAGAAAGAACAGATAATCCTCTTGACTTTTATTTGCAGGGTGACGGATTTTTTGTTGTAGACAGAGGTGATGAAGATATTGTTTACACAAAGGACGGAAGCTTTAAGTTAAGTCTTAACGGAGGCGAGCTTTCTTTGGTTACTTCAGAGGGATACGCTATTTTAGATACCGACGGCGAGCCTATTACACTTCCTGAAAATGTTACTATGTCTGATGTTACTGTTGATTCATTAGGCAATATTTCATATATTGATGAGGATGGTGAATTCCAAGATTTGGGCATACAGTTTGATATAGTTCAATTTCCAAATGTACAGGGGCTTGAAGCTATCGGCAACAACTTCTATATTGAAACATCTGCTTCGGGCGAGGCTATTCAGGAATCTGAAGGGGATACAACTACAATCAGCAGTATTATTCAGAACTGTCTTGAAATGTCTAATGTTAATGTCGCTGATGAAATGGTTAATCTTATTATCGCTCAGCGTGCTTATGAACTTAATTCAAAGGCAATTCAAACTTCTGATGATATGTTACAGGAGGCTAATAATCTCAAGAGATAGTGATGGCAGAGATTCAGCTGTTGTAAGTAAATTGCTTTGTATGATTTTCAGGGCGTATATTTTTACTGTTTGGCTGACGGTACAATTTATGTCAGGCGGCAGGCTTTTACATAGTTTATTATATAAAATGTTTATTGTAAGGTATAGGATTTCGAGGTGAATTTAATGAGCGATATGATTGGATTGTCTAATCCTTATTTGGCGGGAATTAATAATTTTAATCAAAATCTTATTACAAGTCAAAATCTTCAGAGAAAAGTTCAGGATGACTCGATTGAAGATAAAGAACTTATGGACGCCTGCAAAACCTTTGAGGGGTATTTTTTGCAGATGATGTTTAAATCTATGAGAAGTACTATTGATACTTCCGGAAGCGTTATTCCTCAAAGCAACGCCGAAAAGATTTTTCAGGATATGTTTGATGAGGAAGTAAGTAAAAAGGCCGCTGATGGCGGAAATGGTATTGGTTTGGCTCAGATGCTTTATAAACAGCTTTCAAGAGGAAGTCAGAACAAAATTGTCGAGTGAGTTTTTGATTTGTATAAGCATATAAGAAATCTTCATAATTGATATATGTTTAAAGGGCGTAAGATTAACTGCTTACGTCTTTTTAATGTTGTAAATACAGAGGGCGTAAAATAAAAATTATTATAATAAAAAATTTTTTATAAATCAGAGTAAATTACTTGACTTTAAACTAATATAGTGATATATTTTATATAAAACCAAGTAACTTGGTTTGAATTTATTTACTGGTGAACACTGATTTTAGCTTTATTGACAGTCTGATAAAATTATTTTTAGTGTCTTT
>CAYLJL010000076.1:0-5720 GCA_964384005.1 uncultured Lachnospiraceae bacterium
GTGAAAAGTTTATTTTCGTAAGCCTGGTACGGCAGAGAGTTAAAGGTTTTAAGAACTTCTTTTAACGTATCCGCGTATTTCGAATAGTCAAGCAGGTTTATATTGTACTCCGCCGATAAAACTTTGATTTTTTCTGTGATTTGGGTAAGTTTTTCGTTTATTTCCTCTTTTTGCCGGGTATCGTCTGTATCATAAGAATTTATATAACCGTCAGCGAAAAATGAAAATATGTCGGTATAAATTTCTTTTACTTTTCCATGGTTTTTGCTGTTTAAAGCGGAGGTAAGCTGTGACAGAGACGCTGTTAATTCTATTGCCGCGGATTCGTCACACATAAAGCTTATGGAGTTTGTTATAAAGTCAACGTTATTTTTATCGCTTATTTCGGAATAAATAAGCCTGTTGTTTCTTTTAAACAAGTCCGTTATTTTTTCTGCGTATTCTTTTTTTATATTTTGCTGTTTTTCCACAATCTCGGCTTTTCCGCTTCCCGCGGTTTCAAGTAAATAAAAGTAATCGTCGGAAGTATAATAATTAAATATAATTTCTGCGGCTTCTCCTATGGAATCGCTGTCAAAATCTTTTAAGTTGGCGATTAATTTTAAGGTAAGGTTTAGTATTTCATCGTCGGGAATATAACTGTTTGTATTAAAATTATAATCCGAAACAGAATTATAGTTTACAAAATCAATAATATTTTCGTTGCTGTAGTAAACGGAGGAGGAGTTTAAAATTCTTGAAATTGTAAAGTCGGATACATAAGTCGTACCGTTTATTACTTTTGATGGGGAATAAGAAGTTGTATAAACCTCGCTGTTTACCATAAAAGAGTCTGAGCCTGTTGTTATGGAAAAATCAGTTATGCCGTTTACGCCGTATACTGTTTTTGTGTATGGGTCATAAACTATTTTATAGCCGTTTTTCTCAAAAAATGACCGTAAAGGGATATAGGTTTCAAGATTAGCGTCGTCAAAAAAAACAGGAGTTTCAAGTTTAATAATATTTCCGTTTACCATTGTTATTGTATCGGGGTCAAAATCAGCGAAAGTGTAAGCAGGGGAGATTAATGAAAAGGTTATTAATATTATTAAAAATAAGGAAATAGGGGGTTTTTTCATTTTAAATTTACTCCTTAATTATTAGACTTTTTTCGAAACTTCATATCGGTAAAAATGTCGTCTCAAAAAAATATTTCCATAAATGCTTCCAAAAATACTCTTGAAGTATAAAAATCTTGAGACTCTGCCTCAAACTCGGCAGACTTTTTGAAAAAGTCTGCCGAAAACTTTTGCGCGAAATTTCGTTTGACTGTTATTTTTCGCCGAGCTTAGTTTATTTAAGGAAATACCGGACAATTCAAAAATAAAAATAATTTTTCAAATTTGTCGGTGTTTTCCTCGTATAGCCCGATAATGAGGGTGAACAGGAAAATTTTCAGATAATGTTTAACTGCATTTTTACGGCGAGAAGTTTCCACTCGTCATAAAGCTGATTTATATTTTTTACACAATTTTCAATTTCCGCGTCCGTCATTTTTGTTATTGTTTCAAAAGCGGCGGCAAACTCAGGCTTATCGGAATTAAGTTTAAACAAATTTGAATATGTGTCGAGAGTTTTTATATAAAGCGCGTTATATTTTGACTGATAATTTGAATATTTCTGTTTTAAAGTTTTTCCGTTTTCGTCGGCGTTGAGGTCAGAGGCTTCTTTTATAAAGCTTTTTAAATATACTGTAAGGTCAAGGTCCGCTTTTATAAGGGGTTTTATGTCTGTCTGATTTGTTTTTTTCGCTATTTTTCCGTTTATTCCGAGATTTATATAAATTGTTTTTACATCTTCGAGTATTTCTTTTATTTCTTCTTCCGCGTCAAGAAGGTCGTCTTTGCCGGGAATTAATTTATCTGGGTCGTCGGAGGAATACTCCTTTTTAAACTTTTCCATTCTCTTTATATGCTTGTTATAAGGCTTTTCGGCAAACTTATATTTTTCTTTGAAAACATAAGGCTTATCGGAGTCGCTGTCTATAGTGCGCACCGTATAGTTTTCAATATATTTTTCATAGAGTTCTATATCCGCCATATAGTCGGCGTAAGCCGGAATCCGGCAGCCCATTTTATCAGAGAAGCTTTTAATCTCATCAATTAAAACGTCGAGAGAATCCTCGGAGAGATTTAATATTTTTTTCGCTTTTCTCATCTCACATGAATTTATATTGCTGTAATCTATGTTTATTTTCCCGAAAGGCGAATCGCCGTTTGTGAAGATTTCCGAAAAATACCCGAATTCTTTACAGTATGCTTCATACTCGGGTTTCAGAGTTTTAGCGAGGCTCATATAGGAGCCCTTGTCAAGACACATTCCGTCGTTTATAGCGTAAATATACAATGATAGTTTTGTGAGCTTTGAGGACAAAACAGCGTTTTCCGCATTTACGGGAGAATATATAAACACGGTCTGAAGTTCGCTGTCCCAGAATACATCTGAATCCAAAGCGCTTGAAAGCGCCCTTAACGGGATATAGGTAGTTCCGTCGATTAAAGCGGGGGGAACCTCAAGAATAATATCGGAATCCTCAGAGGATTTCATTATGTTGCTGTCTATTACAAAAGTAAGATATATATCATCTTTTGAACATATTATTGTTTTTGTTTTAGAGTCCCAATACAGCGCTATATTCATCGCGTCCGCTATTTCTCTTAAAGGTACAAGGGTAAAGCCGTCTTTTATTATAGGGTCTTTTGTCAGGTTCAGAATAGTGTCGTCAAGTTCCACAATAATTTTATTTTTTGACGCTGAATAGGAAACGGCAAAGGTTTTAAAATTTTCAGCCGACGAAAAGAGTATTGCGGATAAAATGATAAAAGATAAAAACTTTGTATAATATTTTCTCATAAAATCACCCTGAATATTATTTGAGGAAATACCGCAGACAACATATTTCCGTTACCGCCCGATATCGTTATTTTTTATTTATGAGGCGGCTTTTTACAGCAGTTTTTTTAGGTTTATATGCTCATTTTTTATTGGTTCGCTATATCAATACGCTTTTCCCCATATTACCATTTTTTCGGCGGGTTTTTGACAGCATACGCATACGTCGCCGATATGTTCCTGCTCAAAAGGCATACATCTTGCGGTTGCGCCTGTTTCTTCTTTTATTTTATTTTCACATTCCTCGTTTCCGCACCACATAGCTTTTATAAATCCCTGATTTGTCTCAAGGACTTTTTTAAATTCTTCCATATTTCCCGCTTTTGATGTTTTCTTATCTCTGTGTTTTTTTGCTTTTTCCAGAAGGCTTGACTGGATATCATCAAGAAGCGAGGTAACCTCTTTTTCAATATCGGATAGTTTAACCGTTGTTTTTTCGCCTGTATCGCGTCTTGCCAGAACAGCCTGACCGTTTTCTATATCACGGGGGCCCAATTCTATTCTCACGGGAACCCCTTTCATTTCATACTCGCTGAATTTCCAGCCCGGAGACTTATCCGAATCGTCGAGACGCACACGACATACGCCTGAAAGGGTTTTAAATACCTCGGCCGCTTTTTCTGAAACGCCTTCTTTTCTTTGCATTATAGGGACAATTATCACCTGTATCGGCGCTACTTCAGGGGGGAGAACGAGTCCGTTGTTATCGCTGTGAACCATAATGAGTCCGCCGATAAGGCGTGTTGATACGCCCCATGAGGTCTGATGAACATATTGCAGTTTATTGTTCTGGTCGGTATATTTAATGTCGAAAGCTTTCGCGAAGCCGTCGCCGAAATTATGAGACGTTCCCGACTGCAAAGCTTTTCCGTCGTGCATAAGGCTCTCTATTGTATATGTGGATTTAGCGCCGGCGAATTTTTCTTTTTCCGTTTTCTGCCCCTTTATTACGGGTATGGCAAGAACTTTTTCGCAGAAATCGGCGTATTCGTTAAGCTGCGCTATTGTTTCTTCCTGTGCTTCTTCTTCGGTAGCGTGGGCTGTATGTCCCTCCTGCCACAGAAATTCAAGGCTTCTTAAAAATGGTCTTGTTGTTTTTTCCCAGCGGACAACAGAACACCATTGATTGTAAAGTTTGGGAAGGTCACGGTATGACTGTACTATATTTGAGTAATGCTCGCAGAAGAGAGTTTCTGATGTGGGTCTTACACAAAGTTTGTCGGTAAGGGCTTCTTCTCCGCCGTGAGTAACCCATGCCACCTCAGGCGCAAATCCCTCTACATGGTCTTTTTCTTTTTGCAGAAGGCTTTCGGGTATAAACATAGGCATATATACGTTCTCATGTCCGGACGCCTTGAAACGGGCGTCAAGCTGTTTTTGAATAAGTTCCCATATAGCATAGCCGTAAGGTCTTATAACCATACAGCCCCGGACGCAGGAATAGTCAATTAAATCGGCTTTTTTTACTATATCTGTATACCATTTCGCGAAATCATCTTCCATAGATGTTATAGCGGTAACCATTTTTTCTTGTGCCATAAGTATAAACTCCTTTTATAAAGATTAATTATTTATATTTTAACACAGTCCGGAAGGATATTCAATAATTTAAAAACAAAAATATTTGAGGAAATGAAAAATATTAGACTTCTTTCGAAACTTCATGACAATAGAAGTTTCGAAAGAAGTCTATTCAAAAGTCATGAATAAAGTTATCAACAAGGGAAATATAATTAAAACAAGCTTTAAAGGCTTATCAACAGAGTTATCAACTTTTCCACAGAGGATAATTTATGAATATTGATTTTTTTTGTGAAAAACCTTGTTTATAAGTAAATTTTTAAGAAAAAACACAAGATATTGTGTTTTAAACAATAAAATTTGCGGATATATAGTTAATTATATAAAAAATGCCTGTGGAAAAAGTATGGGTTATCAACAAAAGAATGTGGATAATTATCAGACATTGCATTTACGCGGTATTGCGTAAAAAAATCACTTCAAAAGCTTTTGAAGTGATTTTTTTGGGGTTTTTATATTTCAATATCAATATTTTCTGATTTTTCCTTTTTTTCAGAATCATCATTTTTGGAAGATGTATTAAAAAAGGGGTTTTCAGGTTCTTCTATAACGCTGTCGGGATTTAAAATTTTTCTGAACTCCGCGCCTGTGATTTTTTCTTTTTCAATAAGGAGAGCCGCCGTTTTGTGGAGAACCTCAATATTTTCATTCAGTATTTTAATAGCCTCGCTGTATGCCGTTTTTATTATTGTATCAATTTCATTGTCTATTATCGCGGCAACTTCTTCTCCGTAATTTCTGGCGTGACCTATATCTTTTCCGAGGAAAACCTCGTTATTATCGTCCCCGAACTGTATAGGCCCCAATTTTTCACTCATACCATATCGCATTACCATTTTTCTCGCAAGTTCGGAGGCCCTCTGAATATCGTTTGAGGCTCCTGTAGTAATATCTTTTATTATAATTTCCTCCGCCGCCCGTCCTCCGAAAAGGGATATAATTTCCTGAGTCATTTGAAGTTTTGAATGGTATGCTTTATCGTCGGAGGGCAGAGGCATAGTATACCCTCCCGCCATACCTGTCGGAATAATGGAAATTATATGAACAGGGTCAAGTTCAGAGAGGACTTCGAACAAAATCGCGTGACCGGCCTCATGATAAGCGGTGATTTTCTTTTCTTTTTCGCTTATAATACGGCTTTTCTTTTCCGTACCTATTCCGACCTTTACAAAGGCTTTTCTGAGGTCCGCCATATCAAGTTCTTTTTT
>CAYLJL010000076.1:5730-6004 GCA_964384005.1 uncultured Lachnospiraceae bacterium
AAATCTCGCGGCCAGAAGAGCGGCCTCGTTTAAAAGATTTTCAAGGTCCGCGCCTGTAAAGCCCGGAGTTGTCTGAGCGACTACTTTCAAATCCACTTCTTTGTTTATTTTTTTACCTTTTGCGTGTACTTTTAATATTTCTTCCCTTCCTTTTACATCGGGAGTACCGACGACAACACGTCTGTCGAAACGACCGGGTCTTAAAAGAGCGGGGTCTAAGATATCCGGTCTGTTTGTAGCGGCAAGGACTATTACTCCCTCGTTTACACCGAAA
>CAYLJL010000076.1:6021-7617 GCA_964384005.1 uncultured Lachnospiraceae bacterium
GTCCATTTCTACCAATAACTGGTTTAAAGTCTGTTCTCTCTCGTCGTGACCTCCGCCGAGACCGGCGCCGCGCTTTCTTCCGACAGCGTCGATTTCATCGATAAAAACAAGACAGGGAGAATTTTTCTTTGCCTGTTCAAAAAGGTCACGTACTCTTGACGCTCCGACGCCGACAAACATTTCCACAAAGTCTGAGCCGGAAATACTGAAAAAAGGAACTCCCGCCTCACCGGCGACAGCTTTCGCCAAAAGGGTTTTACCTGTACCCGGAGGGCCTACGAGAAGTACGCCTTTGGGAATTCTTGCGCCTATATCGACAAATTTTTTGGGGTGCTTTAAAAATTCGACTATTTCCTGAAGCTCTGTTTTTTCCTCATCAAGTCCCGCAACCTCATTAAATGTTATTTTATTTTTATCGGAGGTGGACATTCTTGCCTTACTTTTGCCGAAATTCATAACTTTTCCGCCGCCGCCCTGCATTTGTCTTATTATAAACGTTAAGAGAACTATGGAAATTATAATAATTATTACAGTAGGAATCAACGACACAAAAACGCTTGTTCTCGTAGGGTCGGCATAATTTACCTGTAAATTATATTCAGGGTCTTTTATAGCCTTGTCAACGGTTTCAACAAAGGAGTTCATATCTCCGATATTCAATGTCTCAATCTGACCATTCTTGAAAGCGATTCTTACCTCGCCCTCGTTGTCGCCTTCGGAGTTTCTCTGAATTTCAAGGGCTATAACGTTATCGTCTTTTGAGTCGAGCTGTCTTATAAGTTCGCTGTATGAATAAAAATTATCAACAGGACGGCTTGTATCGAAGTTTCTGCTTATAAGTATAGCGGAAATTATACATATAAAAATTATTAAGTATAGTCCAAAACCTTTTAGATAGTTGTTTTTCAATATATTTCCTCCTTAAAAATATTTTTATTATTTATTATAGCAAAACAAAAAAAGAATAAACAGGAAGTTTTGATAAAACTTGATATATCAAGGAATTATTTTATTGTTTTGCGCTAAAAATTTTGAGAATTGCCATAATTACAGGAAACGAATTTATTCCTTTCCTATTGCGACGATTGCGAGCCGCCAAAAGCGGCGTTCCTATCGCAGTCGTGTGCATTAGTTATATATAGTAAACGCATTTATTTAATGGGTTTACTATAAATTATATTAAATACATTATTCAAAAAAAAACTGTCACTGAAATTTTTTTGAAAAGTTATTTTTACTTTTAAATTTGTCGGTGTTTTCCATACACTATTTTTAATGATAACATAGAATTCAGGAAAATTCAATATTTAAAGAAAAAAATAATTTTAATATTTTTTGTGTTTTTCGACAAAGTGGTGTATAATGATTTTACAGCAATTCCGGAATTGCTGTAGGATTTTTAAAAATTACGAGGACAGTGAGGTTTTGTGTTTTATGGACAGTAGTTTTAAAGAGCTGCCTATGGTCGCCCTGAGGGGGAGAGTGTTTTTTCCGGGCAGAAAAGTAAATTTTGAGATAATGAGAAAGAAATCTGTAGAGGCTTTGGAAAAAGCGACGCAAGAGGGAAGTTTTTTATTTTTTGCCGCGCAGAAGGAT
>CAYLJL010000077.1:0-7609 GCA_964384005.1 uncultured Lachnospiraceae bacterium
TTTTCTCCTCAGTCAGGCTGCATGGGCGAGCAGCAAAGCAAAGCTTTGCGACCAGTCCGGGCAAAGCCCATCTTACGGATTAAAGTCTGCGACGCTTTTTGAATTTTTATTTTTCAAAAATTCATATTTTTTTATTGCTTTGCTATAATCAGTATTTTTTATATATAAAAACTCTTTAAAAAATCTTATAATATATTTTTATTTGTCTATGATAAAAATATTGTAATTTTATCTATTTTATTGTACTATTATAAAGTAGATAATTCTAATATTATTTTACATATATATAATATAATATTTAAACTATATATGCAAGTGTGATTTTTGAAAATCTGGAAATCGCTAAGAATTATTTTAAAAAATTGTCAGAGCGTGTATTGACTCTTGCCGACAAAAGTTTAAATTTATGTTTTAAAAAAAGAGGTATTTATTTTATGTTTATGGATTTTAAGCAATTTGAATATGTTCTTACAATAGCAAAGGAAAAAAGTTTCTCAAAGGCGGCGAAAAAACTCTATATTTCTCAGCCGTCTCTCAGCCAGTATATAAACAGGCTTGAATCAAATCTCAAGGTTTGTCTTTTTGACAGAACGACCAATCCTCTCAAATTGACCTATGAAGGAGAAATTTATGTTGAAACTGCTTCATCAATTCTTAAATTGGTTGAAAGTATGTTACACCAATATGAAGATATTAACGAACTTTCGGTAGGAAAGCTGAATATCGGACTTACACCATCAAAAGCCAATCATCTCCTTCCTAAAATTCTTCCTGTATTTAAAACCAAGTATCCGGGAATAAAACTTACCCTTACAGAATCTACATCTGATATTCTTGAGGAATTGTTAGTTAAAGATATGGTTGATGTATGTCTTATGAATTTGCCCTTGAAAAACCATAATATAGCTTATGAGGAAGTTTTGTCGGAAAAAATTCTTATTGCTGTTCCCAAGTATTTTAAAACGATAAACGAGATTGAAGATAAGGAAGATAAGGAAGATAAGGAAGATAAGGAAGATAAGGAATCTGAGGATTTTCCTGAAATAAATATAAATGATTTAAAGAATGAGAGATTTATTCTTTTGCGTCCGGAACAAAGAATAAGGCAAATTTCTGATAATTTTTTCTCTAATATAGGTTTCAAACCTGATATATTACTTGAGACAAGCAGTATTGAGACATCTATAAAACTTACGGAGGCCGGAATGGGCGTATCCTTTGTCCCTGAATCGTCAGCTTTGTCAAGTTCTTCAAATATTAAGTATTATAAAATCGGAAATCCGCCTCTTAAATGGATAACCGTTATCGCATATAAGGAGAATACACATATAACAAAAGCGGCGCAGGCTTTTATGAAAATGGCGGCGGAAAATATTATCAGAGAATAATTTTATTGTTTTTTTAAATGGATTTATTTATGCGCTTTTATTTTGGAAGTTACTATATAATAAAAAGGTGATAAAAATAATTCCGCGGTACTTCCTTTGCTTGACAAATACCCGCAATATGGTATAATTTTATTAATTTATCGCTCTACTGTGATAAAGCAAAAAATATGAGGTGAATTATATGGACGCTAAACTGCATACGCCGGAGGGAGTTAAAGATTATCTTCCTTATGAAGCGGCTTTTAAAACGGAAATTGCAAGAAATATTGAAACGGTTTTTTACAGATACGGTTTTTTGCCCGTCAGCAGCCCGACCTTTGAGTATACAGAGGTCTTTGAGGGAAACGGAGGGCTTAATCCGAAACAAATGTATAAATTTATTGACAGGGACAGCTCAACTCTTGTTTTAAGAGCGGATATGACTCCGGCTATTGCCAGAATCGCCGCGACAGCTTATGAAAAAGATGATATCCCTTTAAGATTTTATTATTTTGAGAATATTTTCAGGTATAACGAACATTATCAGGGGAAACTCAGGGAGTCTGCTCAAGCGGGAGTTGAGCTTATAGGCGTAAATTCTTCTGACGCGGACGCGGAGGTTATAGCTGTTTCCGTAAACAGTCTTTTATCCTGCGGGCTTAAAGATTTTAAAATTTGTATCGGGCAGGTTCAATTTTTTTACGGTGTTCTCGAGGAGGGTGGATTTGATAAGGAAACTTGTGAGAAAATAAGAAAATTTACTGTTGAAAAGGATTACAGCGCCGTTCGGAAGCTTGTGGAGGAATCAGGCGCTCCCGATAATATTAAAACTCTTTTTAAAGAACTTCCGCTGCTTATCGGCGGCAGGAAAATTATTGAAAGAGCAAGAGAACTTGTCAACTCTCAAAAAGCGAAAGACGCTTTGAGCGACCTTGAAAATATTTAT
Source organism: uncultured Lachnospiraceae bacterium (assembly GCA_964384005.1). Classification (GTDB taxonomy): domain Bacteria; phylum Bacillota; class Clostridia; order Lachnospirales; family CAG-274; genus MGBC114079. Next base: position 2,314 of record CAYLJL010000077.1, read on the forward strand.
CAAATCCTTACGGAATATAGGGTTGAGAATTTTATTTCTTTTGATTTGAGTATAATAGGCCTTTACTATTATACAGGGATTATTTTCAGGGGATACGCTGACGGTACCGGTTTTTCGGTTATAAATGGCGGAAGATACGATAAATTGCTCCAGAATTATGGGGCGGACTATCCCGCTGTCGGTTTCGCTATTAAAATTAACAATCTTCTGACTGCTCTCGAAAGCCAGAATATTTTTGTTAAAGGAGAAAAGGCGGATACTTTGCTTATGTATACGAAAGAGGGGAGAGGAACGGCTCTTCACGCCTCGGATGAACTCAGAAGTCAGGGACTTAACATTGAAAACAGTCTTTTGGGAGATGATTTTGAAAAAAATAAAGAATATGCCAAAAACAAGGATATGGGGGGAATTTTATATTTCTTGAATTCCGAAGATGTCAGAATTATTAATCTTGAACAAGATACTGTTTCTGATATTAAAATTTCTGAACTTTTGAAAGGAGAGGCTTGATTTATGAAATATTTGACGTTCGCTCTTGCAAAAGGCAGGCTTGCCGAAAAAACTATGGAACTTCTTGAGGAAATCGGCATAACCTGCGACGAAATGAAAGAAAAGTCAAGAAAACTTATTTTTACCAATGAAAAACTTAAACTTAAATTTTTCCTCGCGAAAGCTACTGATGTTCCGACATATGTTGAGTATGGAGCTGCTGATATTGGTATTATCGGAAAAGATACTCTCCTTGAAGAAAAAAGAAATTTGTGCGAGGTTCTCGACCTTAAATTCGGGAAATGCCGTTTTGCCGTGGCCGGTAAAAAAGAAATACGAGAAAAACTTGATAAATCAAATGATTTGCGTGTGGCAACAAAGTATCCTAATATAGCAAAGGAATATTTTTATCAGAAAAAGCATCAGACTGTTGAAATTGTTAAATTGAACGGTTCTGTCGAACTTGGTCCTATTGTGGGTCTTGCCGACGTTATTGTGGATATCGTGGAAACAGGCTCGACTCTTAAAGAAAACGGACTTGAAGTCCTTGAGGAAATTTGTCCCGTTTCGGCAAGAATGGTTGTTAATCCTGTAAGTATGAAGTTGCAGAGTGAAAAAATAATTGAAATTATTAAAGGTCTTTCTAAAGTGACCGATAAAGAACAGTGAGATATTTTTATGGCAAGTTACAGAATTTTTAGTGCGGAACAATAAAAGAATTTCTTAATATATCAGGTTTTTTTTATGTTTTATTGAAGTTTGTCCGTTTATTCTTTTATTGTTTCGCTGTAAATAATCCGGCATTTCTATGATTAAATTATTTGGAGGGTTTAATTTTGAATTTGATAAAATACAACGAAAAAGAAAGCAATGAAGTAATCGAAAAAATTCTCAGCCGTTCTAAATTTGAGTATGGCGATGAACCAGCAAGGGTTGAAAAAATTGTAAACGATGTTAAAAATAACGGTGACGAGGCGCTTTTCAGATATACAAAGGATTTCGACGGTATTGAACTTAATAAAAATAATATTCGGGTTACAAAAGAGGAAATTGACGAAGCTTATGCCGAAGTTGACCCGGAACTTATTAAGGTTATGCGGCATTCCGCCGAGAGAATAAGAATTTTTCACGAAAAGCAGAAAAGAGTCAGTTGGCTTGAACCTGAAAAAAACGGCGGACTTCTGGGACAGCTTGTTCTTCCGCTTTCCTCTGTCGGCGTTTATGTTCCGGGAGGAAAAGCGGCTTATCCATCATCTGTTTTAATGAACGTTATTCCCGCAAAGGTCGCGGGAGTTGAAAAAATTGTTATGGTTACACCTCCCGACAAGAATGGGAAGGTATCGGCAAAAACTATCGCGGCTGCCGTTGAGGCGGGAGTTACTCATATTTACAAAGTGGGAGGCGCTCAGGCTGTCGCTGCTTTAGCTTTCGGTACCCAAAGCATACCGAAAGTAAATAAAATTGTCGGCCCGGGAAATATTTATGTTGCCCTCGCTAAAAGGTGCGTTTTCGGCTATGTAGGACTTGATTCGGTGGCAGGCCCCAGTGAAATTCTTGTTATTGCCGATAAATCAGCCAATCCCGTTTATGTGGCGGCGGACTTGCTTTCACAGGCTGAGCATGATGAGCTTGCTTCCGCTGTTTTGATTACGACAAGTATGGAACTTGCCCGGAAAGTTAATGATGAGGTTGAAAAACAGACACAACGTCTTGAAAGAAAAGATATCATTAAAAAATCTATTGATAATTACGGAGCTATTATTGCCGTTGACGATATGGATACCGCTGTTGAACTTTGCAATCAAATCGCACCGGAGCATATGGAAATATGTACGGAAGAACCATTTTTTATTCTTCCGAAAATTAAAAATGCCGGAGCGATATTCTTAGGAAATTATACGCCGGAACCTCTTGGCGATTATATGGCGGGACCTAATCATGTACTTCCTACAAGCGGAACAGCTAAATTTTTTTCGCCGCTTTCCGTTGACGATTTCATTAAAAAATCAAGTATTCTCGCTTTTTCAAAGGCGGCTTTTGAAGAATTGGGAAGCGATGTTATAAAATTCGCGGAGGCAGAGGGACTTACAGCTCACGCTAATTCTGTGAAGGTAAGGTTATAAACGCATGGAGAAAAAGTTGACTATATATAACAGCACAAGGTCGATATGACTGAAAGAGGAAGTATATTTATTACATTAACAGGAAAGAGAGGTTTTTATGGAGCGTAAATCTAAAGTTGAAAGAGATACTTTTGAAACTAAAATAAAAATGGAACTTAATCTTGATGGGAGAGGCCATAATCTTATAAATACGGGAATAGGTTTTTTTGACCATATGATTACCCATATCTCAAAACACGGCTTTTTTGACCTTAATGTTGAGGCAAGGGGGGACTTGGAGGTTGATTGTCATCATACTGTTGAAGATGTAGGAATCGTTTTCGGAAAATGTATTTCAAGAGCTCTCGGAGATAAAAGAGGTATAAAGAGATACGGTCATTCTATTGTACCTATGGATGAAACTCTTGTGCTTTGCGCGATTGATATTTCAGGGCGTGATTTATTGTGTTTTGACGCTGAGTTTACCGTTTCAACTATCGGTGATTTTGATACGGAAATGATTGAGGAGTTTTTCAGAGCAGTCTCCTCAAACTGCGGAATGAATTTACACATTAAGGTTCTGGCGGGGAAAAATAATCACCATATCGCGGAGGGAATTTTTAAGGCGTTTGGCAGAGCCCTTGATATGGCGACTTCTATCGATAACAGGATTAACGGAGTCTTATCTACGAAAGGGATGCTTGAATAATGATTGGTATAATTGATTATGGCATGGGAAATTTAAGAAGCGTTGAGAAGGCGTTTCAGTTTTTGGGATTTGACGCTAAAACAAGCGATGATATCGATTTCCTCGAAAAAGCTGACAAAATTGTTCTGCCGGGGGTCGGGGCGTTTGCCGACGCTATTAACACTATTAAAAATAAAAAATTTGATAAAGTTATCAAAGAACAAGTTGATAAGGGTAAGCCGTTTCTTGGAATTTGTCTCGGAATGCAGATGATTTTTGATGTGAGTTTTGAAAACGGCGAATATGATGGTCTTGGACTTATTCCGGGAATTGTGAAAAAACTTCCCGATAATGTTAAGATTCCTCACATAGGGTGGAATGATTTGAAAATATACAAAGATGAACCTCTTTTTAAAAATTTGGGCGAAAATCCTTATGTTTATTTTGTACATTCATATTATCTTGAAACAGATGCTCCTGTTGTCTGCGCTACGACTTTTTACGGTAAAGAAATTCAGGTCGCTGTTCAGAAGGACAATATTTTCGCTGTTCAGTTTCATCCTGAAAAGAGCGGCGATGTTGGTCTTGAAATTCTGAAAAATTTTGGGGAGTTATAAAAAATAATGTAAAAAAGTTTATGTATTTTGGGAGTGCGATATTATGTTAGTTGATTTTTCTGAAATTAATAAGGTGGCAATTTTCAATTTGAATGGCGGTGAAGGTATTGTATCTGCAAAAATGTTTATGGAAGGAAAAAATAAAATTATGGAAAGCCGATTGCCTGTGGGAACTTCAATAGGTTTGCATCGGCACACAGAAAGCAGTGAGTTTAATTACGTTATAAAAGGTTTTGGAAAAGCGGTTTGTGACAGCAAAGAGGAAATTTTAAAAAGAGGAGTTTGTCAATATTGTCCTAAAGGTTCGTCACATAGCATTATAAATATTGGAGATGAGGATTTGGTTTTGTTTACTGTTGTGTCTGAACAGTAGAAAGTTATTAAAAAATATATGTAATGGTTTTTACTGCTACATCACTTCAAATTAAAATATATTTATAGCAATTTGCAGGGTTTTAATTCAAAACAATAAAATAATTTCTTGATGTACCTATGTTTTGTTAAGAATTAGCTGTTTATTATTTTACTGTAGGTACAGTTTCTTATTGGCAAAAATATTTATTTCAAACCTAAAATATAAATATTTTCGGGAAAGGGTGATATTATGCGGATTTATCCGGCGATTGACATTAAAGATGGAAAGGCGGTCAGGCTTGCTCAGGGAAGATTTGATGAAGTGACTGTTTTTAACGATAATCCGGCGGACGCGGCGAAAGCCTGGGCAGATGCGGGAGCTACTTATATACATATTGTTGACCTTGACGGGGCGAGATATGGAAAAAGTTTTATTATTGATATATTGAAAGAGATTTCATCAAAATATAATATTCCTGTCCAGACAGGCGGCGGGGTCAGAACTATTGCGGATGTAAAAGAAAGAATAGAGGCCGGCGCGTCAAGGGTTATTATCGGAACGGCGGCGGTTAAAAATCCTGAGCTTGTTAAAGAGGCTGTTGGACTTTACGGCGATAAAATTGCCGTTGGGGTTGACGCTAAGAACGGTATGGTAGCTATTAAGGGCTGGGAGGAAGTCAGCGATATTACCGCTGTCAAGTTATGTCTTGAAATGAAAGAATTCGGAGTTAAAACTATTATTTATACAGATATTTCAAGGGATGGTATGATGTGCGGGCCGAATATAGAGGCTACAAAAGAACTTATAGAAAAAACAGGAATGAATATAATTGCTTCCGGCGGAGTCTCAGAAATCAATGACCTTGAAAATGTTTTTAAAATCAAAGCACAGGGCGTTATTATTGGAAAGGCGCTTTATAACGGCGCTATCGACCTTGAAGAAGCTATTGCAAAATTTGAAAGAGGAGAATAGATATGCACACTAAACGTATTATACCCTGCTTAGATGTTCATAACGGCAGAGTTGTCAAGGGGGTTAATTTTGT
>CAYLJL010000078.1:0-1988 GCA_964384005.1 uncultured Lachnospiraceae bacterium
ATATATCGGATTTTATTAAGATTTGCTGTGGCATTATTTTATTGTTTTGCTATAAATCGGTGTTTCCTTGAAAGTTTTGCTGATTACTGTATAAAGATGATTTATTGATTAGGGGTTTTTGCTTTGGAATGTGAAAAAAATAAGGAATTTATGCTTAAATATGTCGAGGGCAGTATTGATGAAAAAGAAATGCTTTTGCTTAGCGAGCATATCAGTAAATGTGACTGCTGTAAAGAAGAATTTCTGGCTTATTGCGAGATTTCCGAAGAACTCAGCAATTTCAGCTTTCCGGAGTGTGAAGATATTATTTTGCCCAAGGAGTTCGAGGGCAATGTTATGAAAAATATCTCCGGTATTGAGTTTAAAACCGAAAAAATTTTAATATGTATTATTGGTATGTTTTCTCTTGCCGCGGCGCTTATTATATTCATTGAGGTGCTTCAAAACAATGTTTTTTATGAAGGCGGCGGTTTTGTTAAAGAAATTATTGACAATTCTAAAAATTTCGCTGACAGAATTCTGATATATATAGGTCTTTCTATCAGTTCTATATTTAAGTTTATTTCCGAGTTCCTGCTGCGTCTGAAATCCTTTAGCTTATTTGTTGTTATTTTCGTTTTGGCGGGAAATTTTATTTTTTATTTAAAAAGAGGAAAGAAAAATGTCTGATGTAAAGAAAAATACCTTTATTCTTGCTATTGAAAGCTCTTGCGACGAAACTTCCGCGGCAGTTGTTGAAAACGGAAGAAACGTTTTGTCAAATATAATATCTTCTCAAATAGCTATACATAAAAAATATGGCGGTGTTGTCCCTGAAATCGCTTCGAGAAAGCATATTGAAAATATCGACGATGTTGTTTATGAGGCTCTTTCGAAAGCGGGAGTTTCCCTACCGGAAATTTCGGCGGTAGCCGTAACGTATGGTCCCGGTCTGGTGGGAGCCCTTCTTGTGGGACTTTCTTATGCTAAAGCTGTCGCTTTTGCCGCAGAAAAGCCTTTGATAGGCGTACATCACATAGAAGGACATATATGCGCGAACTATATCGGAAACAATGACTGGAAACCTCCTTTTATCTGTCTTGTGGTTTCAGGGGGACATACACATCTTGTTTATGTGAAGAATTACAGAGAGTTTGAAATTTTAGGCAAAACAAGAGACGATGCGGCGGGAGAGGCCTATGACAAGGTCGCGAGGGCGATTGGACTTCCTTATCCGGGAGGTCCTGAAATTGATAAGCTCTCAAAAGAAGGCAATCCCTCGGCGATTGATTTCCCACGGGTTATGCTTGAGAGCGACAGTTTTGATTTTAGCTTCAGCGGTCTTAAATCAGCGGTTTTGAATTATTTGAATAAGGCAAAAATGATATGCGCGCCGGTTTCTTCCGCTGATGTGGCCGCTTCATTTCAGCAGGCGGTTGTTGACGTTCTTGTTTTAAAAACTGTTCTTGCCTGTGAAAAAACCGGTCTTAATAAAGTCGCTATGGCCGGAGGAGTTTCCGCTAATTCCTTTTTGAGAAAGTCTATGAAAGACGCCTGCGAAAAAAGGGGGATTGCCCTTAATATCGTAAATCCTGTGCTTTGTACGGATAACGCGGCTATGATTGGCTGTGCCGCTTATTTTAAATATATTGACGAAGACTTTGATAAATGGGATTTGAACGCTTATCCTTCACTTAAACTGGGAGAAAATAATCCTTGAAAGCCGACTGTGTTTTTTAGAACTTGTTTTTGAATTGAATTACAGGAAATACCGACAAATTAAAAAATAAAACTAATTTTCCTTTGCGCGGGGTTTCCTATAGCTTTTTTTTGATTAAAATAATAAAAAAATATGTTGACTTTTATGTGAGAGTTTGATAAAATGTTTTTAAATTAAATTTTGGCAGCTTGATTTATAGCAAAACAATGAAATGATTATGATTTGTTTTATAAATTTTTAAACTTGTTTCTCAAATTATTTTATTGATTTGTTTTGACTATTTTATGAT
>CAYLJL010000078.1:1998-7591 GCA_964384005.1 uncultured Lachnospiraceae bacterium
AGCGTTAAATGCTAAGATTGGGACAAAAATTTGATTTACTAAATTTTCAGAGAGTTGCCGTTTCTGGTGCGAGGCAATAAATTTATTATCGAATATATCACCCATGAGCATTTTCTCTGAAATTATCAGTAGGAGGAAACGGTAAGCCCCGTTATAGGCTAAGGTTTTTCTGAACCTGTTGAGAATTCATTTGAATTGAATTAGGGTGGTAACACGTGTATAATCCTCGTCCCTTACAAGCGTTTTGCGGGACGGGGTTTTTTATATGTATGTACAGGGGTGGCAAAGCGCCCCCGCACGAGCGAGAGGAAGGCGAGAAGTTTTAGCTTTCTGCTCGATTAAATAGTAGTCTTTGACTATGGAAAGAGGGAATGCCATGAACAGACATGTTTTATCTATTTTGGTTGAAAATCAAGCCGGCGTTTTGAGCCGTATTACAGGACTTTTTTCAAGAAGAGGTTTTAATATCGACAGCCTGAGTGTGGGTGTTACGGAAGAACTTGATAAGTCACGTATTACAATAGTTGTTTACTGTGATAACATTGACCAGATTATCAAACAGGTTCAGAAGCTTGTCGACGTTGTGAGAGTTGTTGAACTTGACGCTCAAAGAGCGGTTTTCAGAGAGATTGCTCTTGTTAAGGTTAATACTAAAAGAGAAACAAGGGCCGATGTAATAAATATTGTTGATATTTTCAGGGCAAATATTATTGACGTCGCGACGGAATCTCTCACTATTGAAATTACAGGCGATGAGGATAAAATCAAAGCCTTCATCGAACTTATGGAATCTTTCGGTATCAAAGAGGTTGTCCGTACGGGATTAACCGCTTTGTGCAGGGGGAATAATCCTATTAAGAAGATTAAAAAGCCTATTACTGCCGAGGATTAATTTCTTTGGTACATTATAATAAGGAAATACTGCTTAACTTACGGGAAATATCGCATAATTCAAAAATAAAAATAATTTTTTGACTTTAGTGCTTTTGCTTCGCAAAATAAGCGTAATTAATTTTTGAAAATTATTTTTATTGCCTGTTACGCGGTGTTTCCTATGATTAAAGATTATTTTTTCAGGCGTTAAGCCAGTCTTTCCGCAAAAATTTTAATTATTTTTTTGGAGGAATTTAAAATGGCAAAATTATTTTATCAGGAAGATTGTGATTTGGGTTTATTAAAAGGAAAAACTGTCGCTATTATCGGCTACGGCAGTCAGGGACATGCTCACGCTCTTAATTTGCATGAGTCAGGCGTTGATGTTATTGTCGGTCTTTACGAGGGCAGCAAGTCATGGGCAAAGGCTGAAGAAGCCGGTCTTAAAGTGGCTACGGCGGCGGACGCGGCAAAAGCTGCCGATGTTATTATGATTCTTATTAATGATGAGAAACAGGCTTCTCTTTATAAAGAAAGCATTGAGCCAAATCTTACGGCAGGAAAGTATCTCGCTTTCGCTCATGGTTTTAATATCCATTTTGGTCAGATTGTGCCCCCGGCTGATGTAAACGTATTTATGATTGCTCCGAAAGGACCGGGCCATACTGTAAGAAGTCAGTATCAAGAGGGTAAAGGTGTTCCTTGTCTTATCGCTGTTTATCAAGACCCTTCGGGAGATACTCACGATATAGGACTTGCTTATGCTTTGGGCATCGGCGGAGCGAGAGCGGGAGTTTTGGAAACTACTTTCAGAGAAGAAACAGAAACAGATTTATTCGGTGAGCAGGCTGTTCTCTGCGGCGGTGTATCAGAACTTATGAAATGCGGTTTTGAGGTTCTGGTTGAGGCGGGTTATGAGCCTGAAAGCGCTTATTTTGAATGTTTCCACGAAATGAAGCTTATTGTTGACCTTTGCAATCAGGGCGGTCTTTCATATATGAGATATTCTATTTCCGATACCGCTGAATATGGAGATTATCAGGTTGGCAAGAGAATTATTACCGAAGAAACAAAGAAAGAAATGAAAAAAGTTCTTAAAGAGATTCAAAACGGTACTTTCGCGAGAAATTGGATACTTGAAAACAAAATCGGACGAACTAATTTCAACGCTACAAGAAGAATGGAAGCTGAACATCCTATGGAAAAAGTCGGCAAGGAACTCAGAAAGATGATGAGCTGGACTACTAAATAATTTATTGTCGGCGATTAATATATTCTATCAGCAAAACCGGAATTTTTCGGTTTTGCTGATTATAGTCAGGCAGTTTTGCGGTTATATCAATCAGCAGTATTTTTAAAGCAGAACAATAAAATATAGTAAACGCATTAAATAAATTTGTTTCCTATAATTGTTGAATATATTGCAGGCTGTCGAAAAAGTTAAAATTATAAAAAAATATGAATTTTTTGAAGAATAAAAATTCAAAAAGCGTCGCAGATTTTGAGAAGTGCGGGAAATGCAAGCATTTCCTGCAAGCGTGTCGACTTTTTCGACACGCTGTATATTGTTTTTTATGGTTTGTCAATTTCGTTATTTTATTGTTTTGTTATAATTGACTGTAAATTTGTATTGACGCTTAGCGAGGAGTTTTACAATGAAAAATTATGATAATTTTTTTCTTCCTGTTGATAATATGGAAGAAGCAATACGATATTATGAAGATACGCTTGAGCTGAAAATGAAATTTGATTTTTCTGATAAGGGTATGGTCGCTTTTAATGTGGGAAGCGAGGAACCCGCGATTATTTTAAAGGATAAAAATAAATTCAAGGATTTGAAACCGACTATATGGTTTGAGACGTCTGACGTTATGACGAAATATAAGGAAATGAAAGAAAAGGGAATTGTTTTTTTATCGGAGCCTTTTGAGATAAATACGGGATACGCAGTTGAGTTTGAGGACCCGTTTGGAAATAGATTGGGAATAACAGATTATAATAAATAACGCAGGGGGTAGAACATGAGCAAAAAAATAGCTGTTTTTGATTCAACTTTAAGAGACGGCGCCCAAGGCGAGGGAATCTCTTTCTCTGTTGAGGATAAAATAAAAATAGTAAAAACACTCGACCGATTGGGCGTTAGCTATATTGAAGCCGGAAACCCAGGTTCTAACCCGAAGGATTTGGAATTTTTTGATAAAATTAAAAATGTTAAACTGAATAATTCTAAAATTGTTGCTTTTGGAAGTACAAGAAGATGTAATATTACCGTTGAAGAAGATAAAAATATTAAATCGCTTGTAAACGCAGGTGTTGACACAGTTTCTATATTTGGTAAAAGCTGGGATTTTCACGTTACGGATATTATACATACTACTTTAGACGAAAATCTGAAAATGATTGGCGAAACGGTTTCTTATCTCAAAAATCTCGGAAAAGAAGTTATTTTTGACGCGGAGCATTTTTTCGACGGGTATAAAAATAACAGCGAGTATGCTCTAAAAGCTTTAGAAGCGGCAGTTTCCGCAGGGGCGGACTGTATTGCTTTATGCGATACCAACGGAGGCTGTTTCCCTAATGAAATATATGATATTACTAAGCTTGTATGTGAGAAATTTGCCTCTGTTACGATAGGTATACATTGTCACAACGACTGCGGTATGGCTGTTGCCAATACTGTTATGGCGGTTATGGCGGGAGCCGACAGCGTTCAGGGAACTTTTACGGGTTTTGGCGAAAGATGCGGCAATACCGCTTTATCTACTGTTATCGCCGATTTGCAGGTTAAAATGGATTATTTATGTATTCCGAATGAAAATGTTGAAAATCTTACTCATACAGCAAGAAAAATTTCTGAAATCGCTAATTTTAAACTGAGCGATATTATGCCTTTTGTCGGTAAATGCGCTTTCGCACATAAAGGCGGTATGCACATTGACGGCGTAAGCAAGGCCCCACACAGTTTTGAGCATATTGACCCGTCGGTTGTCGGGAATGAAAGAAAGTTTCTTACAAGTGAGGTCGCGGGACGCAGCACTATTTTGTCTATGATTAGAAAAATAGTCCCTGATATTGAGAAAAACTCACCGGAAACAGATTTGGTTATTAAAAAGCTCAAAGATTTTGAGTATAATGGTTATCAGTTTGAAGGTGCTGAGGGTTCTCTTGAACTTTTAATAAGAAAAACTCTCGGAAAGTACAAGCCTTTTTTTGAACTTGTAAATTTGAAAACTATTGGCGAGCAGCCTTATTTGGAGGGCGGAAGCGCTTCCGCCGTTATTAAGATTATTGTCGACAATAAAACCGAAATTACCGCAGCCGAGGGCGACGGCCCTGTCAACGCTCTTGATACGGCTTTGCGTAAGGCTTTGGAGGTTTTTTATCCTCAGCTTTCTGACGTTCATCTTACAGATTACAAAGTAAGAGTCCTTGACAGTAAAACGGCTACCGCTTCCAAAGTACGTGTTCTTATTGAATCGAGCGACGGCGTTGACAACTGGTCTACCGTCGGCGTGTCTAACGACATTATTGAGGCAAGCTGGCTTGCCCTTGTTGACTCTATTGAATATAAGCTTATTAAAGATATTGAATTTAAGTTTAAAACATATCTTTGATGTTCTATAAAATGAAATTGGTATTATATTTTGGAAGGAGGATTGTTATGTTTTGCAGAAATTGCGGAGGCGAAATTCCGGATAACGCCTATGTCTGTATGCACTGCGGAGTCGCAGTTCAGGACAGCCAGAAATCAAAACTTGCCGCGGGGCTTTTAGGTATTTTCCTTGGAGGCTTTGGCGCGCATAATTTTTATCTCGGATATCAGAATAAAGCTGTCGCACAGCTTCTGATAAGTGTTATCGGACTTTTTGTAACACTTGGAATTGCTACGACGGTTATCGGAATCTGGGGATTTGTTGAGGGCATTATGATTCTGACGGGGCATATCAATGTTGACGGAAAAGGTATTCCTTTAAAGGATTAATAAGAAATTAAAAAAGGTTTTCCGGCATATTTTTCGTATTTTATTGCTTTGAACCGAAAATTTTTTAATTGATATATAGTGAAACAATAAAGAAATGAACAGATAAACCTTAAAAACTGATATATCAAAGAATTCTTTTGTTGTTTCGTACTGAAAATTTTGCGAATTGTTATAATAAGGAGGAGAAAAATAATGGGTATGACTATGACTCAGAAAATTTTAGCGGCTCACGCGGGTCTTGAATCAGTTAAGGCGGGTCAGCTTATTGAAGCTAACCTTGATATTGTACATGGTAACGATGTTACTACTCCCGTTGCTGTTAAAGAGTTTAATAAAATCGGTGTTAAAGATGTTTTTGACAAAAATAAGGTTACTATTGTTCCTGACCACTTTACTCCGAACAAAGATATTAAATCAGCCGAACATTGCAAAATTATAAGAGATTTTGCCAATGAAAAGGGTATTGAAAATTATTTTGAAGTAGGTCAGATGGGTATTGAACATTGTCTTTTGCCGGAGGCTGGTCTTGTTGTCCCCGGAGACGTTGTTATAGGAGCCGATTCTCATACTTGTACTTACGGCGCTTTAGGCGCTTTCTCGACAGGCGTGGGAAGCACGGATATGGCTGTAGGTATGGCGAGAGGCGTCGCTTGGTTTAAAGTGCCTTCAGCTCTGAAATTTGTCCTTAAAAATAAACCGGCTAAATGGGTCAGCGGCAAAGACATTATTCTTCATATT
>CAYLJL010000079.1:0-7358 GCA_964384005.1 uncultured Lachnospiraceae bacterium
GCCTTAGAAATAAAATTAATATAAGCCCCCGGCAAAACCTTGTTTTCCGTTGTAAAAATACCTCCGCCTGCTGCCATTATAAACCTCTCCTTTTAAAATAATTTTTAATAATTGAATTAACCTCGTTTTTAAAATAAAGCTTTCCATCGTCAAGCAATACGGCGATAAGGTCTTTTTTATCGCCGAAATCAGAGCTTTTTAAAAGAGCGTTTTTGGAATATTTTTTAACGCTCTCTGTTTTTTTCTCCTGAATATCCGCTTTTTCTTCCATAAAAACACCTCCTTTTAATTTTTTTCAATTCTTTTCATTACCACCGCGTATGAAGACTTTTCATAAGTTCGTTGGTTTCAAGCGATACCTCGTGAAAATTATAATTAACATAAAAATTCAAAACGCCGTCGCCGCTTTCATATTCCGACGACAGACCGTTAATATTGACGGCACTGCCCTTATCGGCGTGCATATCGCATCCTCTCAGAACCCTGCCGGCGTCGATAAGCTCAAGACATTTAAAAAGTCTTTTAAAAATGCTGTTCATATCTTTGTTTTTAAGCTTTTCTTTCGGGAAATATCTGATAATAAAAGAATTTATATATTTCGTCCGTCCGCCGATACCCTTTTCAGAGGAAGCCTTTAAAAGGGCAATAGAAAAGCAAGGGCATTTAAACCCCTGCTTAACTTCCTCGGAATAAATAACCGTATCTCTGCCGAACTCATTAAAAATAGCCTTAGAAATCCCCCCGATAATATTTTCCGTCATAAAACCCCTCCCTTTGAAACAAAAGCATTTCCTGCGGTTTTGCGAAAGCCGCGTTTATCAGACTTCTTTCGAAACTTCATATGGGTAAATCGGAAGAAGTATATTATATAGTCAATCAATAGACTTCTTTCGAAACTTCATATCGATACAAATATTGTCAGAAAAAAATATTTGTATCAATGTTTCTTAACGCTTTCGGCGTTTAAAAAGCAAAACGCCTTTCGCTAAAACATTGAATAAAATATTTTTTTGTCGGACCGGAGTAATTTCGCGGTTTCGAAAGAAGTCTAATAAATAAGTTCGGCAATCAAAAATAATTTTCCTCCCGCCTACTTTTTTCCATTTTCAAGTTGATTGACTATAAAAATGTATTTTTAAGAGACATTTCAATTTCCTGATGATTAGGATATACGGCGATTTCGCCGGTTTTCTGATAAACAGCCGTATGACCGTTCTGAGTAACCTGTACGATAGAACCGTTTTTTATAGAAATATCTCTGCTCACCATAAGTATAACCTTTTGAGTAACATAGTCGGATACTTTTCCTTTAACGGCGGCATTGATACTTTTATAGCAGATTCTACAGGGAACATTTTTCAAAACGGCCTTTTCCTCCGACTGTGTAACGCCAAAATCGTCTTTGTATTCAGAAAATTCAAAAACATCGCATACTCCCTCAAAAAAACCCTCAATAATAGCTTTTAAGTTTTTTTTCATAAAATCTCCCCCTGAAAAACCCCCTCTGTATCACCAGCAAACGCACCTGTTTGATAAAATAATATCCTCGCCGTAGCCCATAAGATAGTCAATAATCCTGTCAGCTTTCTGTTCTTGGCTCAAAACGGAATTTTCATCAAAAACGACTTTAACGTCGCCTTCTGAGATTTCCTTAACAAAAGCCTCCGCATCGGTTTCTTCCAGCCTGCCCGAATTTTTTAAAATAAATAAAAAATTTCCGCAGGTTCTCTCAATAATAACATATTCAAGTTCTTCCGAAATCTCGTCAACATTGCAGGAAACTCTGATAAAAGATAAAACCTTTTCATATTCGGAAATAATAAAGCTTCTGTCGGATACTTTGACGTCTATGCCCATCTGATTAAGCCTTTCCGTAATTCTGTCAATCAAAAAAACTCACCCCCTGATTTTATAGTCAATCAACTATAGCGTATCTGAAAACTCCGCGCCTATTGTTAAAACCGTATAAAACTTTAAACAGCCAAAAAAATAAATATCTTTATTCAGTCAGCACAGGCTTTCGGCTTTGCTCTTCTTCCGCCGCCCGGCGCCTTCTTTTCTCATTTTAAAGTTGATTGACTATATAGCCCCTTGCTATCCTCTTGAAATAACTCTGGCAATAGCGATAGCCTTGTGGTCAATCCATTCCTTATCCTTTCCGGAGAGACCGTTGTTTACAAGTTCCCAGTTTTCACCGTCTGAGAGTTCCTCATCAGTGGGCGAAAGGCTTGCCTGATTAGCTTTTGTATAGGATATGCCAAAGGGAGCAAAGCATTTTCTTGTTCTTGCGTAGAGAGTATCAAGTCCGCCGTTTGTTTTAGGGTCTCTGTGCATCTCAAAAGGTACTCTCGCCCCGATGTCCTCATAATCAAAAGCGCCCTCTCCCAATATGTAAGTTGTATACTCGCTGTACCCGTCTTTTTCGGTAACAGGCATATCGTCGTCAATAAGGACGATTCTTCCGTTCCATGTAGCGAGAGTCAGGTCCCTTTGAATACCTGATTTGTCTGTTTGTTTAAGATAACCGAGCAAATTAAGGTTTTCAAGGTTAGTAGCGACAACGCTGTGCATAATAACGACGCTGAATTTATTTTTATTGTCTCCGCCTGCCTTCTGAACGGCGTTATTTAAAGTAACAGCGTCAACAAAAGCCGAAACTCCCGGCTCTGATGAGATATCATAGGTATGGCCCTCTACGAACTCAAGATTTTCGGTTCCGGTCATATTAAAAATACCCTTTAAAATAGATAGCATAGTTTTCTGGTCAACGTCGTCAAAATAATCATTCACCTGAACGGCAGCGTTGTCCATAAATTCCGCGCCGCCGGTAATATCCTCGGAAAAATCCTTTTCAAGCCATGCCATAGCCCGCCCGACGACAACGACTCCTCTTTCAAAAGATGATGTAACCTCGGCTTCTATATCGTTTACGCCGTCATAGTTGAAAGCGTCGCCGCCGATTCGTCCGTACATAGGCAAAATAGCGTATGCCGTACCGGTCTGACTTCCGAAGGCCTCTTTTATTTCACTGTTGCCCTTTAATATACCTCCTCTTATAAGTTCGTTCTTTTTAGTTTTCGGCAAAGTTTCAACATACTTTCCGAAAGCCTGTGGATTAAAAGATTTGCTGTCAAATTTAGCCATAAAAAAACCTCCTTAAAATTCTTAGAAAACACCGACAAAGTATATATTCAATCAACTTAAAAATAGACTTCTTTCAAAACTTCATATTGATACAAATATTTTTTTGTTGGACCGAAGTAATTTCGTAGTTTCGAAAGAAGTCTGTTTTTGTTTTTTGAATTGTTCGGTGTTTTATTTACATAAACTTACACATCTGAGTATAAGTCATTTTTCTGTTTTTTGAACCTTTAGCGTCGTCTCCGCTTTCCTCCGCTTTAACGCCGGTAAGCTTTTTTTCGCCGTTCTCAAAAAGGAACGCCGTATCTTCTGAGTTTTTAAGTTCCTCAATTTGTTCCTCGATTCCGGAAATTCCGTCTCTGCCGTTTTTTATTCTGTCAAAATCAATAAGAGGCAAAACCGCTTTAATGTTTCTTGCCTTATGTCTTAAAAGAGCGTTTTGTACGCCCAGTTCGATTTTAACCTTTCCGATATTTTTCTCGTTCATTTCGGCAATCATACCGGCCTGTTCCTCTGTAAGACCGATTTTTAACAATTCTTCTTTACTCATATTAACCCTCCTTGAATTTTCTGCTTTTTCATTTCTTCTGAAACGTCGCTGACCCATGGGTGCTGAGATATGACAGTTTCTTTTGACAGTATTTCTAAAGATTTAATACAGTTATCAATAGCTTCCGTCTCGTTGATTAAAATATCTCTGTTAAAAATAACCTCCGCCTTTGACTGTTCAAAATCACCCTCGCCAAAATTTTTAACATAAAATCTAATAAAAGAGAAAATTTCCTGAAAAGACGCTTTAAATTCGACTTCCATAGAATTAGCGTCAAGGTCTATATCGCTGTAAATGCTCTGAATATTCATTCTGCTTAAGTTTCCAATCATTTTATCAGATTTAGAGTCGATACCTCTGGCATTTTCAACAATGGCGTTTTTAAGGTTTGAAATAACAAATTTAAAATTGTCGGAATCAACATCAATTTTAAGGGTAGAAACGCCGCCCTCGGCGCCGTCGACACTTTTTACCTTAACGACGCCGAATTTAGCGAGATTTTTTCTGAACTCGCCTAAATTGGTACCGTCATAATTTTTAAGGACAAGAATAGTATTTCTCGCGTCCTCCTGCAAATTATTCATAAAGTCAGATTGTATGGTGTTTAAAGCGTCCTGAAGTTCTTTGACCCTTAAAATAAGGGGAAGTTCCTTTGCGTTTTGCCGGAAAGATACAATAGGAACTTTGCCGAAATCAAAGTTTTGGCCGTCATAGTTTAAATAAGGTATAATCTTTCCGTCACCCTCGGGTATAAACCTTCCGCCTTTGATAATAAACCTTTTAATTCCTTGAGGAAGGAATAGCTCCGCCTTGTCAATAAGGGATAAATCCCCCTTTTCGTATATCTCCGTACTATAAACTCTGATAGCAAAATCCATAACAGAATGTTCCCCGTCCTTCCAGAAAGGAATAATTTCATAAGGGGCAAGTCTTTTAAAATTAAGATTTCCGAAATCATCGCAGTATATATAAATATATCCAATTCCGCAATTAAGAGAATCAAGACCGACGGCTTTTAAAACTTTAAAAAAGCTCTGATTTAAAATTCCCTTAATGGTTTTAAGGAAATCCTCATCCTGACAGGTAAAAGTAAGTTCTTTGGATAACAGATAATTATTTTTCTGGTCGGCCATTCTTGCATATTGATTGTCAATAATAATATTGTTAGGAAGATTGGAAACCTCCGTAACTTCTCCCCCCTGACCTATAACGGTTCTTTTTCTTTTGTAAATATCGTGTAGCCCGTTATAATACCTCTCACCCATAAACATATCGGCTCTTTTTCTGGAATTTAAAAACCTGTCGGTTTCCTTTTCAAGAAATCTTATAAATTCCCTGTCAAAAACCATATCTTCTTTGTCAAAATTCTCATTTTCCCCTTTTTTACTTCTAAACCCTAAAATTTTCTCTGTAATTTTCTTAATCACTTCATCACCTCCTTTCAAAAACAGACTTCTTTCGAAACTTCATATTGATACAAATATTTTTTTGTTGGAGCGGAGTAATTTCGTAGTTTCGAAAGAAGTCTAATAATTTTCAGCCCGCCTCCTTTTGCCCATTTTCAAGTTGATTGACTATATTACTCAAAACTGAACATATCGCCCCTTAAAAATTCCTCAATTCCGTAACGCATAGCGTCCATCAAATGATTGAAGTCGTCTGACGGAACGTTTATTTTTTGTCCGAATCTGTCGCTTTTCCAGGAATAATTCTGAATTTCGGTAATAAAGCAAGTACATTCAGGAAGTACAAAAATTTTAAACCCCTGAATAAATTGAATCCCATTTAAAATGCTGTCCTTTCCTTTTCTTGCCTTTTTAATTCTTGTAAGTCCCAGTTCGTATAATTCTGCGATAGATTTAGGTTCAGCGCTGTCGGCAACAATTTTTTCTTTAGAAAAACCCTTTTTGTAAATCTCATCAAAAATATTTTTATTTGTAAGGGCATTTTTATAAATTTCATCAAAAACAAAAATTTCTTTTTTTTCTAAATCGATAAAGGAGGCGAAAAAAGCGGTAGGGTCGTTAGTATAGCCGAAATCCAGACCAAAAGCGGTTTTAATGCCTTTTCTTTTTGAGATTTCCTTAATATCAAAAACTTTTTCTTCCCAATTCTCAAAAATAAGACCGTCCGCGCTTCCCCACATTCCGAGTCCTGCGACCCTGTACCTTTTGGGATTATTTTTTTTCATTTCCTCAAAGACCTTTATATCGCTCATATCAAGGAACTCGTTGCATAAATAGTTGGTTGTTTTCGCCAGGATATCGGGATTTGCGGGCGAGTCAAAAAACCTTTTTTTAATCCAGTGGCGTTCATTCCATGGATTAAGAGTTAAAGTAATCTGTTTAAATAAACCCTTTTCGGTCAGACCTCTTATAGACTCGTCAAGCATATCAAAATCGCACTCCCTGTTAATTTCATAAGCTTCCTCAATCCAAAGCCAGCAAAGGCTCCCATTGCTTACAGTAATAGAAGTAATTTTCAGCGGGTCATCGAGTCCTCTGAAAAAAATTTTCTGACCGGTAGGCTTATAAATCATTTCAAGAGGGGAAAGTTTAAACTCCCAAAGGTCGGAAACTCCAAGACGGCCCGCGGCCCATTTAAGCTCTGAAAAGCAGCTGTCCTTTAAAGTGGAGAAAACTTTTCTTATAACAAGTAAATTAGAGTTTTTGTACTTCATAATTCTGAATATAAAATTAAGGGCGGTTGTTTTGCTTTTTTTGCTTGCTCTTGAGCCTTTGCAAACCCTATAGCGTCCTTTAAAATTCCAGAAATCCGAATATCCTCTGCCGATAACCTCGTTAAGTGAAATTACTTTATCACTCATTGACGTCCTCCTTTATAATTACAGAAACACTGCCGACCTTATTGTCGGTATAAATCCCGAATCTTTTTCCCAGAAGTTCGGCAGCTCTTATTCTTTCCTTGGCGGAAATAGCCTTTTCAACATTTTTAGCTTTCGTAACGCCGTCGCCCTCTCCGGTCACAACGATAACCTGTTCTTTTTCGTTTCCTCTCATAACAGAGGTCAGATATGTCATAACCTCTCTCGCTGAAGCAATTCTCTCCTCGTCTAATGTTTTAAGCCTTTTTTCAACATACTCTTTAACGTCTCTGTTCTCAAAAAAGCGCGTGCACATACTGCCCGCGCTTTTTTTACTGTATCCGGCTTTAATAAGGGCCTGAGTTTTGTTTCCAAGCTCAATAAAAAAGTCGGCGGCTCGTTTTTGTCTTTCATTTAATTTTTTTCCCATAAAACTCCCCCTAAAAAAAATAATCAAGTTAAGGAAACTTGATTCGGCGTGTTATAGCCAATCAACTTAAAAAATAAACAAGTTTGTCGGCTGAAAATCCTTTTTGCTTATGTTTATTCAGTCATCACAGGCTTTCGACTACGTCTGCCTTTCTTCGCCTTGTGAAAATAATTTTTGCCTCGCCTCCTTTTTTCCATTTTCAAGTTGATTGACTATATAATTACTTTTCATGCAGTATTTTCTTGTACCTGTCGCCGGATTTCTGTTTTTGCCTCATGGGCAATCTTTAACTTGATTGTAGTATAACACAAAATATAGTATCATACAATAACATATAGTATCATAAAGTAACATAAAGTAACGTGAGTTCGATGAAAAATAACAGCGAAACGACAGTTTCGCACAAAAGTTTT
>CAYLJL010000080.1:0-7338 GCA_964384005.1 uncultured Lachnospiraceae bacterium
TCGTGGGCTCTGCCCACACCCGCAAGCCTTTAAAAAGGCTTGACCTAAACTTTATCTCGGCTACGCCGCAAAAATTGATTTCCGTGTTATGAACCACGGAAACCATTTTTTACGGCAAAGTAGGAATAAAAGTTCAGTCAAATACCGCGCAAAAGCGGTTTTCAGGTGCTGAAGAAATTGTCAAATTCATCTTCAAGTTCCGCTGAATTTTCACTGATTATAAGAATTACGTAATTTTCTTTTGTTTTTAAAACGTGTTCCTCAAGTTTTTTGGATTCTTTTGTATCATCTTCCCATGTGGCTATTAATCCCGCTACCTCGTTGGAGAGTGATTTTTCTACGTTTTCGGAAGAAGCCCCGCCTTTTGTTTTCGCAAGAATAATTCTGTCTGAGTTTTCATTATTTGTTAAATAAGCAAAGCCTTCTTCTATGTCGTCGAGTGCTAAGCCGTATTTCTGCGCTGTACTTATATTTTTTAAGTCTTCTGTTACTGAATTCTCAAAGGACGCTTTTGAGATTAAATTTGCTTGCAGCTCGGAAAAATTTATGTTTGCGCTTTCGCTTGTTTTTCCACATCCCGTAAACAGAGATAAGGTTATTATCAAAGATAAAAATATTTTTAACATTTTTTTGCCTCCTGTTATTAGACTTCTTTCGAAACTGCGAAATTACTCCGGTACAACAAAAAAATATTTTATTCAATGTAGAAAATATTTTTTTCTAACAACATTTGTATCAATATGAAGTTTCGAAAGAAGTCTATTATTTTTCCTGAATAGTTTTTCTTGTAATTAAAAAAATATGTATTTTATATTCACTTACTTTTATTTTTCTGAATATTTTAAACTATAGGGAAATATAGGAAATACAGCGCAAAGGATAATAAAAATAATTTTTGTCTCGCCTTCTTTTTCAAGTTGATTGACTATAAAGAATCTGAACAATATGCCTATACTTTTCTTTTGCCGTATAGTACGGTTTTTTAGAGTTTATAAAATTCCGGAGCAGTACTCTCCGTTTATATATATTTTTTATTATTTACAACCGGTTGTAGATTTTTGTTAATTTATCTGGTATTATATAGTGAACGACAAAATAATTTGTCGCTCACTATATATAATGGAAATGCTTACATAATTCAAAAATAGATTTAATGTAACCCGCAAATGTTTAATGCTTCTTTCTATATATAGTCAATCAACTTAAAAATAAACAGGTTCGGCGGTCAGAAATCCTTTTTTCTCATTTTCAAGCTGATTGACTATAAAAGCCGGTCAGGCGAGCGGTAATTATGTTTTGAGGTGTTTCTTAAAAAATATTGTTTCGCGCTAAAGATTTTGTGATTTGTTATAATAAGGAATGGTAAATTATGGCTAAAGATAAAGAAATTAAAACGAATGCTATGAGATTTTTGGACAAAAATAAAATTGAATATAAAAAAATTATCTATGAATGTACCGAATTTATTGACGGTATGGAAGTCGCTGAAAAACTCGGACAACCTTTTGAAAGAACTTTTAAAACTCTTGTTACTGTCGGCAAAAGCGGAGAGCATTTTGTATTTGTTTTGCCTGTGGATAAAGAGCTTGACCTTAAAAAGGCCGCTAAAAGCGTCCGCGAGAAAGCTGTAAGAATGATACCTGTTAAGGATATCGCCAATGTTACCGGATATATAAGAGGAGGTTGTACGCCTCTTGGTATGAAAAAACAGTATTTTACAACAATACACCAGAGCGCGGAAAATTTTGACACCATATTTATAAGCGGGGGAAAAAGAGGGCTCCAGATTGAAATTAACCCGAAAAAGTTAGTGAAAATTATAAACGGGAAATTTGACGATATTATTTTGAGGGAAGTATATTAAGAAAATACAGCAAATATATAGGAAACAAATTTATTTAATTTTAATGCGTTTACTATAAAAATAATTTTACGTGAGGGTCTTAAAGCAGTATTGCCTATGCAAAAAACTTTAAAAAAATGTTGAAAAATTGGAAAAATTGTGATACGGTGATATTATAAAAAAAAGATGTGTATTTTTTGAATATAAGAATAAGAAAATACAGTGTAACTTATAGCAAAACAATAAAATAATTAAGTTGACAAAACATAAAAAATTGATATATTCAACAGTTATTTTATGGTTTTGCCTTGAAAATCCTGCGGATTGCTATAGAGATAAAAATAATTTTGCAAAAAATACGCGGAAAGCCGGGTAAAGAAAACACACTTTCACTGAATTTTTTTGCCGCTTCTGCTTTACGCTGTGTTTCCATAAATGAATTGGAGGATTTGTTTTTGAATAATGATTATGATTTTAAATCAGAAGAAAGAAAAAATAAAATACTTATGTTTATTAATGACGAACGCTATACGCCTATGCGTCCGTCAGATATTGCGTTTATTCTTGAGGTTCCCTCAAATGAGAGATATACTTTTGAGGAATTGATTGATTGTCTTGAGAAAGAAGGAAAAATTGTTATTACCAAAAAGGGAAAAATAATGACCCCCGAGCAGCTTAATATTATTTCCGGGACTTTTGTGAGCCATGCGAACGGATTTGGATTTGTTATACAGGATAAAAAAGCTGACGGGGATATTTTTATACCTCCTTTTGCCGTAAACGGCGCCATGCACAAGGATAAGGTCTGGTGCAGAATTGTCGATATGAACGGAAAAAGACCCGAGGGAGAAATAATTAAAGTTATTGAGAAAGGAATGAATGTTATTGTCGGAACTTTTGACAAAAATAAAAGCTTTGGATTTGTTACTCCCGACGATAAAAAAATCGCTCAGGACATTTTTATTCCTAAGGAATATTCAAGAGGCGCCGTTTCAGGGCATAAGGTTGTTGTTAAAATAACCAAAACTCCCGGGGACGGCAAAAATCCGGAGGGGGTTATTACCGAAATAATCGGACATATTAACGACCCGGGAGTCGATATTTTATCTGTTATAAAACAGTTTGAGCTTCCCCTTGATTTTCCTGACGAGGTATACAGGGAGATTGATAAAATCGACGACGAGGTTGATATCAGTCTGACGGATAAAAGAAAAGATTTGCGTGATGTACTTATGGTTACGATTGACGGGGAGGACGCTAAGGATTTAGATGACGCTGTTTCCATCAAAATTCTCTCAAACGGTAATTTTGAGCTCGGCGTTCATATAGCTGACGTGTCGGAATATGTAAAAGAAAACAGTCCCCTTGACAAAGAGGCTCTTAAAAGAGGAACAAGCGTTTATCTTGTTGACAGAGTCATACCTATGCTTCCTCATAAACTTTCAAACGGTATATGCTCCCTTAATGCGGGGGTCGACAGGCTGGCTTTAAGCTGTATTATGGAAATTGATAAAAACGGAAAGGTTGTTTCTCATGAAATCTGTCCGTCTGTTATAAGGGTTGACAAACGTATGAGCTATACGATTGTAAATGATTTGCTGACAAATGAAAAATCTGAATATTTTGAGGAACATAAAAATCTTATTCAAATGTTTAAAAACCTTGAAGGCTTAAGAAATATTTTACTCGACAAAAGGGTTAAACGGGGAGCCGTTGAGTTTGATTTTACGGAAGCTAAAATTATTCTCGACAAGGACGGCAAACCGATAGATATTAAACCATATGAAAGAAATGTCGCGACAAGTATTATTGAAGAATGTATGCTTATCTGCAACGAAACTGTCGCGGAGGAATTTTATTGGCTTGAGATACCATTTGTGTTCAGGTCTCACTCGGAGCCTGACAGCGAAAAGGTACAGAAGCTTTCCGAGTTTGTGGCGAAATTCGGATATAAAATAAAGGGCGCGTCAACTCATCCCAAATCTTTTCAGAAGGTGCTTTCCGCGGCAAAGGATACCCCTGAGGATATTATTATTAACAGAGTTGTTTTAAGAAGCCTTAAACAAGCGAGATATACATCGGAAAATGAGGGACATTTCGGGCTCGCGGCAAAATATTATTGCCATTTTACTTCCCCTATACGAAGGTATCCGGACCTTGAGATTCACAGAATTATAAAGGAATATTTAAATGGCTCTCTTAATGAAAAAAGAACTGTCTCATTAAGTAAAAAGGTTACAGAAATCGCGAGAATTTCATCTGTCAGGGAGAGAGTCGCTGAAGACGCGGAAAGAGAAACAGATAACCTTAAAAAAGTTGAGTTTATGGCGGATAAAGTTGGATTGACTTTTGACGGGATTATATCCGGCGTCACTAACCGGGGGATTTATGTCGAGCTCCCGAATACAGTAGAAGGCTTTATAGCTGTTAAAAATATGGAGGACGATTATTATATATATGACGAGGATAATTTACAATATATAGGAGAGCGTACACATAAAGTATACGCTCTTGGCGACAGGGTAAAGGTTACGCTTGTGAGAGCGGATTTGTATACAAGAAGTCTTGATTTTGAATTTGATGAAAATTACAGCAAAGATTTTAAGGCATATAGTCAATCAACTTGAAAATGGAAAAAAGGAGGCGAGGCAAAAATTATTTTTGCAGGGCGGCGGAAGGAGAGCATAGTCAGCCGCCTATGCTGACTGACTAAACATAAGCAAAAAGGATTTTTGACCGCCGGACTTGTTTATTTTTAAGTTGATTGACTATAAGTTTCGCAAACTGATATGAGGGGGAACAATGACGATGATTTCTAAAATAATTTCAGGAGCGCTCGCGGGAATAGACGGCTATATAGTCGAAGCGGAAGTTGATATAAGTTCGGGACTTCCCTGTTTTGATATTGTCGGTCTTCCTGATTCCGCCGTTAAGGAATCGAAAGAGAGAGTAAGGACGGCAATTAAAAATTCAGGTTTCGCTTTTCCTGTTAAAAGAATTACAGTTAATCTTGCTCCCGCAAATACAAGAAAAGAGGGCCCGTCCTTTGATTTGCCTATAGCTGTGGGAATTTTAACTTGTATTGACGCTATTAGTAGTGAAAATGTTAAAAATATATTTTTCGCGGGAGAGGTTTCCCTTGACGGCGGTATTAAACCTATTTCGGGTATTCTTCCTCTTATTTACGGCGCTTTTGAAAATGGTATAAAAAAATGTATCGTTCCTTTTGAAAACGCTAAAGAGGCGGCTTTAGTAAAAGGAATGAATGTAATCGGAGTAAAAACTCTTAACGAGATGGTTGATTATTTTAACAAAGGAACGGTCATAGCTCCTACTGTTATTGATTTTGACAAGCTTTTCTCCGACAGGGAAAATTCTTATGAATTTGATTTTGCCGACGTTAAGGGACAGGATAATGTAAAGCGCGCTTTGGAAATAGCCGCCGCCGGACTTCATAATATTTTAATTATCGGCCCTCCCGGTGCAGGAAAAACTATGATGACAAAAAGACTGCCTTCGATTTTACCGGATTTAACATTTGAGGAAAGTATGGAAATTACTAAAATATACAGTGTTTCGGGGCTTCTTGGAGATAAAAACTCTCTTGTGAAGTCAAGACCATTCAGAGCGCCTCACCATACTATTTCAAATTCCGCTATGGTCGGCGGGGGACGTGTTCCTAAACCCGGAGAGGTGAGCCTTTCTCATAACGGGGTTTTATTTCTTGACGAACTTCCCGAATTTAACAGAAACGTACTTGAGGAACTTCGTCAGCCTCTTGAGGACAGGAAAGTTACTATTTCAAGAGTAAACGGAACAATGACTTTTCCGGCGAATTTAATGGTTGCCGCGTCTATGAATCCTTGTCCATGCGGTTATTACGGTTATTCGGATAAATGCGTCTGCTCTCAGAACGCTGTGCAGAAGTATCTCGGAAAAATAAGCGGTCCTCTTCTGGACAGGCTGGATATTCAGGTTGAGGCGTCAGCCGTTGATTATGAGGATTTAAGTGTTGATATAAAATCAGAAAGCTCGGCGGATATTAAAAAAAGAGTGGTTTACGCCCACGAGATACAGAAAAAACGTTATAAAAACGAAAATATTTATTTTAATTCGGCTCTTTCGGCAGCACAGATTGAAAAATACTGCAAGCTTGGCAAATCAGAAAGGGAAATAATCAAAAACGCTTTTGAATGTCTTAACTTAAGCGCGCGGGCATATCATAAAATATTAAAGATTTCCAGAACCATAGCCGACCTCGCCGGAAGCGAGAAAATTGAGACTCCTCACATAGCGGAGGCTATTCAGCTCAGAAATCTTGACAGAAAATTTATAAAATAAAGGCGGTTTCTCTTATGTACACTGAAAATGATTATTTAATGTGGCTTTCGTGTATTATAAATATGGGCGTGGATAAAAAGAATTTTCTTTTGGATTATTTTGGCGGGGCAAAGGAAATATGGAACGCCGATAAAAAAGAAATTTTCTACGTACTTAAAGATATAAAAGAAAATATTTTACATACAATGTTAAAAACAAAAGATGAGGCTCTGATGGAAAAAAGAATTTCTGAACTTGAAAAGAAGGGTATAAAATTTATCGGAGTTTCCGAAGACTCTTATCCCGAAAAGCTCAGATGGATTCATCAACCGCCTGTAGGTCTTTATGTTATGGGTGAGTTTCCTGATTTCAGCGCTCCTTCTGTAAGCATTGTAGGTATGAGGAAACGTTCGCCTTATGGCGCTGACGTGGCTTATAAGTTCGCTAAAGAACTTGCGGAAATTGGATTTATCGTTATAAGCGGAATGGCGGAGGGAATAGACAGCGACGCCCACAGAGGCGCCTTGGACGGAAACGGGATAACGGCGGCGGTGTTTGGAAACGGCGTTGATATTTCTTATCCCGAGTTTAACGCACCACTTAAAGAAAAAATAATTCAGAATGGATGCGTTATCAGTGAATATCCTCCGGGGACAAAGCCTAAGCCATATCTTTTTCCTATAAGAAACAGAATTATGAGCGGTCTGTCCGACGCTGTTGCTGTAATTGAGGCGAAAGAGCGCAGCGGTTCGCTTATTACGGCGAGTCACGCTCTGGAACAGGGAAAAGATATTTTTGCCGTTCCCGGGAATATTACCAACGACAGAAGCGAAGGCACGAATGAACTTCTTAAACAGGGCGCTTATGTACTTACTAAAACAAAGGATATTTTAGATGTTTTAGGAATAGAACAGGAAGAAGATAATAAAATTAATAATAAAAAAATTGCTCAAACTCTTGCAACTGATGAAAAATTGGTATATGATTGTATATGTTCGGAACCGATTTCGGTTGACGAATTATTCATAAAAACGAAAAAAGATGTAAGCAGTCTTCAGTATATATTAACTATGCTTGAAATTAAAGGCATTATTAAAAAAATTTCCGGTCAGAAATATATAAGAAGTTTATAGTCAGTAAACTTGAAAATGAGAATAAGGAGGCGGGCTGAAAAT
>CAYLJL010000081.1:0-7294 GCA_964384005.1 uncultured Lachnospiraceae bacterium
TCTCTTGCAATATCTTTACCTGCGTAAGCTTTATTGGCTCCCTTGTCATTTCTGACAGCTTCGTCAATAACCCTCTTATCTGTTTCTCTTGATTCTTCTCTTGCAATATCTTTACCTGCATAAGCTTTATTGGCTCCCTTGTCATTTCTGAAAGTTTCGTCAATAACTCTTTTGTCTGTTGCTGTTGTTCCTCTTGCAGTATCTTTACCTGCGTAAGCTTTATCGGTTTCTCCGCTTTCATATAACTTAGCGATTTCTTTATCCTTTTCTCCAATTCTTCCGACTGCATCACTGCTGTCTTTGGTCGCCGATACTTCTTCTTTTACGGCAGCCTTGTTTTCATAAAATCCGGAATTTTTGATTTTTCCATTTTTATAAACGGTTTTTCCGATATACTCAGCGCCTGTATTTTTTCCTTTTGGCAAAATTTCAGATTTACCAGTATTACCGTCAATTTCTTCGTTATTTCCGACAGAATTTTCTATTTTTTCGGAAAATCTTAAATCATCCTGATTATTTTTCTCTTTTGAGTAAACCTGGTCATTTTTCAAATTTACGGTATTGTAAAAACGATTATTGCTAAATCTGAAATTATCAGAATTATTATATTTTTTTACCCCATAAATATCTTGTTCCGTGTTACCTCGAGAAATTTTCGTCTGAGTTTCTCTTGTTTTGTAATTATTGTCAGATACATTTTTTTCAGTTCTTTTAAAATCAGTCTTTGAATTTTCCGAAACTTTTTCATTTTCTTTTACAGCAGTCAAATTTTCCTTAATATATTCCTTTGCGGCTATCTGGGCTTCTTCCTCTGAAATCTGATTAAATTCATTTTCAGCGTCATAATCAGAAACAGCTGCCTGTCCCATACTGAAATTATTATTTTTTATTTCATAAATAAATTTTGATAAAACATCAGGAGATAATTTTCCCGTATCAATTCCGCTTGCCTGAATTTTGCCGATAACATTTTCGTCGGCATTTTTAACTATATAGTCGACACTTTTCTTAATTTCACTAAGAACCTTTATATTTTCAGCTTTAACCGCGACATTATTTTCATTTAAAAATTTAGCGTAAGCGGCGTTTTCTTTGGTATAAGCGACATTAATTTTAGAAAGCAGCTCATTATAATCCGTTTTAACATTTGAAGCTGACGAAGTATTATCAGAAACGGGATTTTTGTCAGAATTTTTCACATCTCCCGATATAACCTGTTTTATAACAATTTTTCCGTTATTATTTTCTTTAATCTCAACGGATATTTTTTCTCCGACTTTAGCGGAAACAGCATTTTTATTAACGGAAATAACTTCGTTGTTCTCAAATTTAAGCTTAATCTTTTCAGGATTTGCGGAATCCGCCATAACCTCCGCGTCAACTGTTTCTCCTTCTTTCAGGTCAACTTTACTGACTTCGGGATTTTCAAAATCTATATTCAAATTTCTTGTATAATTTGTCACATAATTATAATTCAAAGCCGACACCCCCAAATAAATTATTAGTCATTGCCTTACGTACAAATCTTTATAAGTATATATCGGCAAATTATAAAATTTAATTAACCTAATTTAAAAATTCAATCATATTTTTTCTGAATTTTTTAGGGAGCATTTGTGTTTGCCGTTTAGCGCTTTTTCTGTTTTCAACAGCAATCGTTTCAAAAAAATCTTTCCATAAGTTCTGCCAGAACGCATCGTCGGAAGAAACGGATATATTAAGATTTTCAACATCATTCAAAATAAGAATCCTGCCATCTTTAAACGCGGCACATTTTTTTCTTTTTATATCGTATATAATCCACTTTTCATCAGGGAGTCTGTCTGAAAAATGATTAGCGAGAATTTCAATAACATCGTTATCGGGAGAAATTTCCGAATACAGGACTTTTTCCTTAGTTTCAGAAAATCTGACAAATCCCGAAAGCATATGAGCCTCATGTTCCGAGGCTCTGCATTCCCTCAGAACATTAACAACAAAATCATAAACTTTATAGTCGTCTATTCTTTTTCCCACCCTGAAACCAAGTTCCAGATATTTCAGAATATCGACAAATCTTCCCTTTTCAAAACTCAAAAAAGCAAAATAGATATTTTCAAAAGCTTTTTCGGATATTTTACTTTTTATACCGGCTATAACTCTGCCCGCCTTTTTTTCATCGGTCAATACATTCACATTTTGAAAATAAAAACTTTCTTGAACGTTATCATCTTCAATAATTCCGCAATCAAAAGTTTTATTTTGAAAGCATTCAAAAATAACCGTAAGAAATCCAAAAAAAGACCCGTCAAAAACATATAAAACATTATTCAGCATAATAACCCCCCATTAATAGGTTATAGTCAATCCTACGTATACGCAAAACTTGTGAAACACGGGCATCTCTCACAGACATATTGCTTTTATGCACACTGTTATATTTTCATTGAAAGAGAGATTCTTTTTTTATTTATATCTACGCCGAGAACTTTTATATCCACTATATCACCGACGCTTACAACCTCAAGGGGATGCTTTATGTATTTATCGGTCATTTCCGATATATGTACAAGTCCGTCCTGATGAACGCCTATATCCACAAAGGCGCCGAAATCAATTACATTTCTCACGGTACCTTTTAATATCATTCCCTCTGTTAAATCCTCCATTGAAAGTATGTCATTTCTTAAAACAGGTTTAGGCATTTCATCACGAGGGTCGCGTCCGGGTTTTTCAAGTTCTTTTATTATGTCCTGCAGCGTAGGTATTCCGACTTCAAGTTTCTCGGAGAGACTTTTGATATTATCAATTTGATTTTTTATACCGAAAATATTGTTTTGTGAAACATCAGTTAATGTATAACCCAGTTTTGACAAAAGTTTTTTGGCCGTTTCATAAGATTCAGGGTGAACTCCCGTATTGTCAAGTATATTTTCCCCATCGGATATTCTTAAAAAACCGGCGCATTGTTCATATGCTTTCGGGCCAAGTTTTTTTACTTTTAAAAGCTGTTTCCTGTCGCTGAATTTTCCGTTTTCCTCTCTGTATTCTATTATATTTTTCGCGACGGCTCCGCTTATTCCCGATACATAAGACAAAAGCGACGGAGACGCTGTATTAAGGTCTACGCCAACGTTGTTTACACAGCTCTCAACAACTCCTCCTAATGTTTCCCCAAGGCGTTTTTGATTCATATCATGCTGATATTGCCCTACTCCTATGCTCTTAGGGTCTATTTTAACAAGCTCCGCGAGAGGGTCTTGCAGTCGCCGTCCTATGCTTACGGCGCTTCTTAAAGCGACGTCGTAATCAGGAAATTCCGCCGCTCCAAGCTTTGACGCTGAATAAACGGACGCGCCCGCCTCATTTACTATTACATACATTACATTTTCGGGAACTTCTTTTATTAATTCCACCGCGAAACTTTCAGTTTCTCTTGAAGCTGTTCCGTTTCCTATAGCTATAACATCTACTCCGTATTTACTTATCCATGGTTTTAATTTCTTTTTTGCTTCTTCCGTTTTATTATGAGGAGGTACAGGATAAATTACTCCTGTATCAAGGACTTTACCTGTGCCGTCTATAACGGCCGTTTTACAGCCTGTTCTGAAACCGGGGTCAAGTGCAAGAACCACTTTATCTTTAATAGGTGGCTGTAAAAGAAGCTGTTTTAAATTTTCACCGAATACTTTTATAGCGCCTTCTTCCGCTTTTTCTGTCAAATCGGCTCTTATTTCTCTTTCTATCGAGGGAGCTATAAGTCTTTTATAGCTGTCGTCGACTATATCTTTCATTATCTGATTTGTTTTTTCATTGTTTTTTGTTATAATATTGTTTAACTTATTTAATATATCATCAACGGGAGCTTCTATTTTCGCCGAAATAAAATTTTCTTTTTCTCCTCTGTTTATGGCAAGAACACGATGTCCCGCTATTTTTTTTATGAGTTCCGTATAATCGTAATACATTTCATAAACAGATTCTTTTTTTTCATCAGAAGCCTTTGTTGTTATAAAACCTTTTGAGTAAGTAAGTTTTCTTATCACGCCCCTGTAATCGGCGTTATCCGAAATCATTTCAGCGATTATATCCATTGCGCCATGAAGCGCTTCTTCGGGAGAATTTACAGCTTTTTCCTCATTTACATAATTTTTCGCAAGCAAAGTCAAATCCTCTTTGGTTGTCTGCTCAAATATCATATCCGCGAGAGGCGTCAACCCTTTTTCTTTCGCTATTGTCGCTCTTGTTCTTCTTTTTGGGCGGAAAGGTCGGTATATATCGTCTATTTCAGTTACAGTCACCGCCATATCGAGAGCTTTTTCTATTTCATCGGTTAATTTTTCCTGTTCCGAAATAAGTTTCCGAACCTGTTCCCTTTTTTCATCAAGATTTCTGAAATATACAAGCTTGTCATAAAGTTCTCTTAATAATTGGTCGTCAAGAGAACCCGTCATCTCTTTTCTGTACCGCGCTATAAAAGGAATCGTACATCCTTCATCTATAAGTTTTACCGTATTTTCAACCTGTTGCGGTTTCAAATTAAATTCTTCCTGAAGTGTTTTTAAAATGTCCATTATTTCCTCCGTTTTATGCTTTTATTAAAATTTAATGATAACTTTTTCACCTGTTTTTGTAATTTCTATAATTTCCGCGCTGATGTTTCCATCAAAGGATATATCTATGACTCCGTATGTATGTAAAGTTCCGCCTCTCGGACTTGAGATACTGCCCGGATTCATATATATTATACCGTTTGAAGATATAAGCAGCGGTACATGAGTATGACCAAAAAGGCATATATCGGCATTTTTTTCTTCCGCTGAATATGAAAGTTTTATAAGACTCGATTTTACTCCATATCTGTGTCCATGCGTTATAAAAAAATTTTTACCATTAAGCGAGAAAAATTTTTCTGAAGGCAAAAAATTACCCCAATCACAATTTCCCGAAACGTTTATATATTTATAGTTTTGAAAAAAAGGTTTTACGTCAGAAACATCATCGTCGTAATCACCCAGGTGAATTACATATTTTACTTTTTCCTCATATTGTTTTAAAATCAATTTTAAATCTATTAAATTCCCGTGAGAATCACTGAAAACAAGAATTTTCATCAAAATCTCCTTCATTCACATCTATAGAAAATACCGCGCAATTATAGTCAATAAACTCAAAAATGAATAAGTTCGCAGGCCGAACTTGTTTATTTTTAAGTTGATTGACTATATAGAGAAATCAGTATCAAATATTTCTATAAGTTTATTTTTCATTATACCGAGTGCTTTTCCTCTATGGCTTATTTCATTTTTATCAGTTAATGAAAGCTGAGCCGTTGTGCATTTTCTTTCAGGCAGATAAAAAATAGGGTCATAGCCAAAACCATGTTCCCCCTGAATTTCATAACCGATTATACCTTCTATAGTTCCCCTTGCCGTTAATGTTTTATTATATGGCATAGGCAAAGCGGCGGCAATCACACATACAAACCTGGCTGTCCTCTTTTCATCAGGCACATTTTTTAAAAGTTCCAGAATTTTATTGTTTTTTATTGAATACGGCGTATCTTCTCCCATATATCTCGCGGAATACACTCCCGGAGCTTTATCCAGATAATCTATTTCAAGCCCCGAATCATCGGCAAGTACAATTTCCCCGCTTATTTTCATAATTTCATTGGCTTTTTTCAAGGCATTTTCTTCAAAGGTCGTACCGTTTTCCTCTATATGGATGTCTATCCCCGCCTCCTCCATTGAAATAACCTCAAACACATCTGAGAGAACAGCTTGTATTTCTTTTAATTTACCTTTGTTTTTCGTAGCGAATATTATTATTTTTTTATCCATATTTTTTTCCTTTCGTCGTGAAGTTTCATTAGTTATCCGGAAGTGTCAAAAAATCCGATTTTTCGTAATTATAAATTAAAGTACCCTCCGGAAAATAACTTTTTTTATTTTCTATGAAAATTGAAACGATTTCCGTCTCATCAAATTGAAAAATATTGTAAAGAAGCTGCCGGACAAGACCGACTTCATAGGTTGAGCCGCCGCCATAGCTTAATATTTCACCGCTTATGTTCACATAAACCTTCTTTCCGATTTTTTCAACATTTAAAATTTTTGTATCTTTTGGAACATAATTAATATTTTGAACGCTGTTAAAGAGTTTGTCAAGTGTTATAAAAGTTTTTTCCGCTGTATTATATGTGTTTTTTATTTCAAAAGTCTGGCTAAGCATAGAAGCGTAAACATTATCGTCCTCTAAATAATAGACCGTTATTTGTTCCGCTTTTGCCTTATCAGGGAAAATAAATATGTACAGTAGTATAATAAGTATAACTATATGTTTTGTTCCCATAAAAACACCTCCACCTAAATTGTATTTCAAATGGAAAATTATGACAAGCTAAAAAGTATTCAAAATTGTTTTATAATAATACAAAATATGAGTAAACATCATAATAAAGATAATAAAAATAATTCAAAGTGTCTAAACGTGACACGCTTGTGAGGTTTTTATAATTTTTCAAAAAAAATTATAAAATAATTATAAAAACTATTGACAAAATAATAAGTGATATGTATAATATAACTATAACAAAACAAGAGCATAATGATTAAGCTTAACAATAACTGTGTTTGTTTTGTTTGATTAATTATCTGTTTTGCACAGAGAAAGAGGTGAGTTCGGCTAAAACTTAATGCTTGTCAATTTATTTAAAATTATTTATTAACACACCGGGATTATTTATTAGGTTTAAATAAATTAAACAATAATATTTTAATTAAGAATTTTTTGAGTGAATAAATAAAAAAGCATATAAATTATAATTTTGAAATTTGCGGGATTAATTACATCATATTTCAAACAAGATCGGGTTTTAAAAAAATAATTATTGCGTTGTTTGAAAATGATTTTACATATAGGGTATTTCAAAGTTCAGCATATGGTGTTAATAAATAAAAAAGCGTAGAAATAAATTGACATAGAATTTTGTTTTATAAAAGTCGAATCAAGCCGAGGGAGGAAAGGAGTGGTCGGAAATAGAAGGTTCAGATGATAATTCGTTTAAGTAACCTGCTATAATAATTATTTATTAATAATTATTGTGGCAGGTTACTTTTTTGATGCAACAAACACAAAAGTGAATTTTCTATAGCTAAACAATAGACTTCTTTCGAAACTATGAGAAAGCAGTCTAATAAAAGAATAGACTTCTTTCGAAACTAAGAAATTAAATCAATTCAATAAAAAATTATTTCGTTAAATGGTCAGCGCTTTTGCTGCGCAAAAGTCGGCTTTGCCGCCCGCGTTCTTC
>CAYLJL010000082.1:0-7171 GCA_964384005.1 uncultured Lachnospiraceae bacterium
CAAAGGCTTGACCTAAACTTTATTTCGGCTACGCCGCAAAAATTGATTTCCGTGCGTTTTGCTTTTTAAACGCCGAAAGCGTTAAGAAACATTGTAGAAAATATTTTTTTCTGACAATATTTGTATCAATATGAAGTTTCGAAAGAAGTCTACTATACATTTAATAAAGGAGAATTTATTATGGCCAAAGATATTAAAAAACGCTCGGAAATATCCGAAGAATTCAAATGGAAAATAAGCGATTTATGCGAAAGTGACGAAAAATGGGAAACCCTTTTCGCCGAAGCTATGGAAAAAATAAAAAAAATTGGCATATACAGAGGAAAAATAAAGGATAAAAACAATTACGGCGGTTTTGGGAAAACCCTTTTAGACTGCCTTAAAACAAAAGACGAAGCGGGCGTTATCACGGAAACAGTTTTCGTATACGCCAATCTCAGGGCAAACGAGGACAGAACAAACTCAAAATATCAGGCGATGAGCGGGAGGGCGGATACACTGGTTACGGCTTTTTCCGCGGAAAGCGCGTTTATAGAGCCCGAACTTCTGGAAGTTCCCGAAGATGAGATAAAAAAAGCGCTGTCGAAGAATGACGGGCTTAAAATTTATGACCATTATTTAACGGATATTCTCCGTTCAAAGGAGCATATACTCCCCGCCGAACAGGAAGACATTCTCGCTCAGGTATATGAAATCGCTCAGGCGCCTGATAATATATTCGGAATGCTGAATAACGCTGATTTAAAATTTGACGACATAAAGGACGAAAAAGGAAATCTTTTACCCATGACTCACGGAAAATATGTATCTTACCTTGAGTCTCCTGACAGAAAAATAAGAAAACAAGCTTTTGAGTCCTGCTACAGCGCTTATTTAAAACAAAAAAACACTCTTGCGGCAATTTACGGCGCGTCGGTAAAAAAAGACGTGTTCTTTTCAAAGGTAAGAAAATATTCCTCCTCCCTTGAAGCGTCTCTTTTCGCCGCCAACATACCCGTAAGCGTTTATCATAACCTGATAGCCGAGGTAAATAAATATCTGCCTCTTATGCACAGGTATATTGATATAAGAAAGAAAAAGCTGAATTTGGACGAACTTCATATGTATGATATATACGTTCCCATTGTTGAGAATGCCGACACAAAAATGGACTATGAGAGGGCAAAGGAAATTATAGCAGACGCCCTGCGGCCCATGGGGGAAGATTATATCAGACAGCTTAAACGAGGACTTTCCGAAGGCTGGATTGACGTATACGAAAACGAGGGAAAGAGGAGCGGGGCATACGCATGGGGAGCCTACGGAAATCATCCTTATGTCTCATTAAATTACGACGGGACAATAAACAGTATGTTTACAC
Source organism: uncultured Lachnospiraceae bacterium (assembly GCA_964384005.1). Classification (GTDB taxonomy): domain Bacteria; phylum Bacillota; class Clostridia; order Lachnospirales; family CAG-274; genus MGBC114079. Next base: position 1,361 of record CAYLJL010000082.1, read on the forward strand.
TTGTCCACGAAATGGGCCACGCCATGCACAGTTATTACACATGGTCAAACCAACCCTATGTTTACGGGGATTACACAATATTTGTAGCTGAAGTGGCGTCTACCGTAAATGAAGCTCTTTTAATGGAATATCTTCTTAAGACCACCGAGGACAAAAAAGCGAGAAGCTATTTAATAAATTATTTTCTTGAGCAGTTCAGAGGAACCCTTTTCAGGCAGACAATGTTCGCCGAATTTGAGTTAATAACCCACGAGCTTACGGAAAAAGGAGAAACCCTTACTTATGATGGACTTTGTGAAATTTACAGAAACTTAAATATAAAATATTTCGGAGACGGTATATCCATCGACAGTGAAATTGACAGAGAATGGGCAAGAATACCGCATTTTTACACTCCCTTCTACGTATATCAGTATGCCACAGGTTATTCGGCGGCGATAGCTCTCTCTCAAAAAATTCTGAAAGAGAACAGTGTAGGCGACTATCTTGAATTTTTAAAAGGCGGTTCGTCAAAATATTCTATTGACCTTTTAAAAATAGCCGGTGTCGATATGTCAGAGCCTAAACCTATAGCGGACGCTATGGCGGTGTTTAAGGACCTGCTCGATAAAATAGAAACGGAATAACAGATACAGTCAATCAGCTTGAAAATGAGCAAAAGGATTTCTGAGAGCCGAACTTGTTTATTTTTAAGTTGATTGACTATATTTCTGTTTTCTGAATTGTACGGCATTTTCCAATAGACTTCTTTCGAAACTTCACACTTGTACAAATCTCGCTAAAAAAAATATTTAATTCAATGCTTCTTAACGCTTTCGGCGTTTAAAAATCAAAACGCCTTTCGCTGAATTAGCGCCGCGAAGAACGCGGGCGGCAAAGCCGACTTTTGCGCAGCAAAAGCGCTGACCATTTAATGAAATAATTTTTTATTGAATTAATGTAATTTCGTAGTTTCGAAAGAAGTCTCTTGAATGAAATATTTTTTTGTTGGATTGATATAATTTCGTAGTTTCGAAAGAAGTCTAATGATAACCATTTACGGAGGCGCTGATTTCTGAATTCAATCTGCTTCCGATTTCTTCCCAGATTTTATTAAAATCCTGAAGACTGTTTTTTTGGTTTATCTCAACATTTATATTCGGAGAAATATTTATCCCGCCCGCCGTTTTTTCAGAAATATTTTTATCTCCCCCGAAAGAGTAATTTTTTTCTCCTGTCTTAAAGCCTTTAAAATTGTTATTGTTTTTTTCTTCCTCTCTTGGTTTGAGATTAAAAGAAGCGGAAGGAATATTAAAAAGTTTTTTTCCTGTATTTTTTAACGACTTTTCGTTAAAATTGTTGTCATAGCCCTGTTTTATTATTCTCTCCGCAAGGTTTCCCTTTGCCGCTGTCCCGAAAACACCTTTTATATTTCCTGATATTTTTTCTCCCGCGCTGTTTTCTGTTATCCTTTCCCTGATATTTTTCTTTTCCCTGCTTTCTGAAATTCTGTTCCCGTTTCTGAATATACTTTCATCTGGGCCTTGTTTTATTATTCTCTCCGCAAGATTTCTTTTTGCTCTTGTTCCGGAAACACCTTTTATATTTCCTGATATTTTTTCTGTCACATTTTCTTTTATTGCCCTCTCTTTTATATCTCCGCTGATTCCCGTCCGCGGAATACCTTTTATATTTCCAAAGACTTTTTCCTTTACGTTTTCTTTTATTGTTCTCTCTCTTATATCTCCCCTGATTCCCGTCCGCGGAATACCTTTTATATTTCCAGGGACTTTTTCTCCCACACTTTGTTTTATCATTCCCTCTCCGATATTTCTTTTTACTTCCGCGTTCGGAATATTTTTTATATTTCCGTCGGTTTTTCCCTGCAAATTATAAAATATTTTGTCCTTATAATAATTTAAGCTGTTTTTATTAACCCCCGCGTTATAATTTTTTTCATTTAAAACAAACCCGGAAACACTATCTCTTTGAAAATCATATATTTTTGAAACATTCCCACTCGTTTGATTTTTAATATATGTATTTGCCTTGTACAGATTGTTTATCCTTTTCATAACCTTGTCGGTATTCTGACTTAACTCGCTCAAGCGCGCGGAATCGGCGGAATTTTTCAGATTTGGCAGATTTTTGACGTAAGATTCATTTTTCTGAACGTCGTAAAAATTTTTATAAAATCTTGTTACATTTGAATTTTCAAATTTTTTCGGATTAATAAGCATATTTACATTTGTAATTATCTTATTGGTTATACTGTCCGAATTTTTTATTTTGTTCATCATCTCGCTGAAACTGCCGCTTTTTTTGTTATTTTTTTCCAAAATAAATACACCCTCTCTTTTCTAAGGAAATACCGCACAAGTCAAAAACCAAAAATTATTTTTGGATAACCTTTGTACAGTGTTTCCTTAATTTATTCTTGTAGTATCACTGTCTGTATATTATACCACAATATAGTAAAATTTGCAACTAATTTGTTTCATATATGAAATAAACAGAAAATAAAAATTTTTTATGTACATAGGAGCGGAAATATAGTCAATCAACTTGAAAATGAGCAAAAGGAGACGGGCAAAAAGGATTTCTGACCGCCGAACTTGTTTATTTTTAAGTTAATTGACTATAATTTCTCTCCGCCCAGACCGTATAAAAGCCGCAAGAAATACAGGCACGGCGTTTTTTTTATATGCCTTTATAAATACAGCCCCAAATACCCTTTGTAACTATATCGGCTATATCCATAACAACCGAAAGCCTTGTACTCTGTAAAAGTGAGATTTCCAGAAAACCGTTTAAGTTTACTATCCCTGTTATAAAAATATCGCCGACCTCACCCAAGTCCTTTTTAACCCCTGCGCCCGGTCTTATAGAGCCTTTTCCGACACTGATATAACCTATATGCTCCATTTTCCCCAAAGAAGCGTCTATCGCTATAACGAGAGGGTTTTCATAGTTTCTGTAAATCTCGTTTACAGTCTCAGCAAGATTAACGGCGTGTACAGGCTCTTTCAGGGTACCGTAAATTCTCACGTTTTTCATTTTAGGCAGATTGCTTAATTTATAGCCTATTAAAGGTCCTAAACTGTCCCCTGTAGCCTTATCGGTACCGATACATAAAATAATAATTTCTCTTTTTTCTTTCTTCTGTGGAAAAAACTCCCTGAGAATATTTCTAAGAGCGTATTTGAACTCAAATAACGCCGTCGCCTCCCTTGAATTTACATATTGAGCCGTCATATATAAAATCTCCCTTTCAGAATAAAAAAAATTCTTTGAATTAAAGGAAATACCGGCAAATAGAAAAATATAGCCCTTTGCCCGATGTTTCCTTAATTAGACTTCTTTCGAAACTTCATATTGATACAAATATTGTTTTGTTAGACCGGAGTAATTTCGCAGTTTTGAAAGAAGTCTGTTATTTCCGCTTTAATTATTCATTTTAATTATTTCCGCGGACAGGAAATTTTATACCGTTAAAAATCAATAATATTTGTTAAAAAATGTAAAATAATCAAGCTCAGACAAAAAAAATTAAAAATATATATCGGTTTATTAATAAAAATGTATTATAAAAATTTAATCTTGTCGACCCCAAACGTCAAAAATTGTTCCCTTTGTATGATATTATAGTTTTTGCCAAAAAATATTATATTCAACGGAGGTGTAAAATATGCTCAATGAAAAAAGGACGAAACTTCCCACAAATATAAAACAAGTGGGAAATATATCCCACGGCTTGAAAATATACGTTGAGGATTACGTCTACACTTATATACAGCAATATGCCGCTTTCGCCGAAAACGAAGAAAAAATAGGAATCCTGACAGGAAAAAAAGAGTTCATAGAAAACGAGGACATACTGTTTATAAACGGAATCATTCAGGGAAAATTCAGCAAAAATGAGGCCGGTATGGAGATTTTGACGGAAAAAAGCAAAGAGTATATAAAAGAGGAAATGATAAAATATTTTCCTGACGACGAAATTTTGGGGTGGTTGTATATACAGCCGGGATATGGTGATTTTTTAAACAGCACATTAATAAATTATCACGAAAACAATTTTAAAAAATATTACAGCGTATTATTCATTTACGACCCTATCGAAAAAATAAACGGCTTTTTCTCCAAAAACGAAGTCTTGGGGGGACTCGAGGAAGTAAAAGGCTATTTCATTTATTACGACAGAAACGAGGGTATGCACGAGTATATGCTTGAAAACAAGTTTGCGAAGCCTAAGGAAGCGGAAAACTATACTGAGTCAGACGGTGACGTCTCCGTCAAAGGAGAGGATAAAACTCACGCGGACGAGATTGTTGAGAAAATGCGGAGCAGTTTCACAAAGGAAAGAAGCGCGAAGCCCCGTACAACACGTATGAAGGGAAAAATCGTAACCGAACAGAAAAAGCTTGTCAATTTACTCGGGACATTAAGCGCGGCTCTGTTCTGCGCGTGCTTTGTAATGGGAGCAAGCATAATAAAAAATGACGACAGAATCGAAAACGTGGAAAAACAAATGGCAGCGATAGATAATTCATATACATATCTTATAAAAACAATAAAGGAGGGAAATGTTCAGAACGTTTTTGCTGCGCAGGACAACGAGTATATAAAAACAGAAACAGTCTCTTTGGCTGAAACCAAAGAGCAGACAACAATTAACGAGACAGAAGAAAAAACAACAGAAAAAATCACCGAAACCACCACAGAAACCACTACGGAAGCCGCCGCGGAAACCTCCGAATTAAAAACGGCGGAGGAAAACAAAACGGCGGCTTCCGAAAAAACAAAATATGTAGTTAAAGAAGGTGATAATCTAACAAGTATAAGTCTTGAATTTTATGGGACAAATGAAATGACAAAAGAAATAATGGCTGAAAATAATATTGACGACCCGGATAAAATCTATTACGGTATGGTTTTAAGACTTCCGTAATCGGATAAAAAAGCGCCGGTATATCAGAACTCCCTTTTTAAGCTGTACAGTAATGAAAAGAAGTCTGTAAACCGGCGTTTGCCCATAAATGGGATTGCGGGTTTGGGTCGGATATAGAGCCTGTCAATCCGATGAAATATTAGGGGGAATATTTTATGGATTTTTATAACAGACCAAATTTTGAACAGCTTACAAACGAATTTGCCCACGAGGTAAAAAATCCCGTTTCGCTTATACAGGCGAATATAGATTATATTCAGACAAGCGATAAAAGCGGCGTTTATGAAAAAAATTATGGAATAATCAGGAAAGAACTTCAAAAAATTATAAATGTAGTGAAGGATTTCGGAAAAATTATGTCGCCTGTTCAAAACGACGAAAGAGAAGTTATTTTTATTTATGATTTAATAGCCGATATCATTGACGAATTCAGTACGCCTTATGACGATAAAAAAATTAATTTTAGTTTAAACTGTTTCGACGAGGATATAAAAATTTTTGGGGAATACTCAAAAATAAGCATAATATTTTTTAATATTTTCAAAAATGCCATAGAAGCGATAAACAGAGAAGGTATAATAGAAGTCTTTATAAGAAAGGAAAACGGCGATGTGGTAATAAAAGTCACCGATAACGGAGAGGGTATAAGCGAAAATAACGAAACACTGGTATGCGAGCCGTTTTTCACGACAAAAGAAAACGGAAGCGGACTTGGCATACCAATATGCAAAAGAATAGCCGAAAGCCATGGAGGAAGTTTTGAAATTTATAATAACAAAGATAATAAAAAAGGCTGTACCGCTAAGGTAACTTTTAAAGAAACACTTTTATAGTCAATCAACTTGAAAATGAGCAAAAGGAGGCGGGCTGAAAATTATTTT